>CALWWH010000106.1 GCA_944385195.1 uncultured Oscillospiraceae bacterium
CCCATAGCCATGGGCAATCTCGCCCAGCTTGGCAAAGTCGATGGCCCGCGGATAGGCTGAGGCGCCGGCCACGAGCATCTTCGGGCGCAGCTGGCGCACCTGCTTCGCCAGGGCATCGTAGTCGATGAGGCCCTCCTCGTTGACGCCGTAGGCGTAGAAGCGGTAGTTCTTGCCGGACATGTTCGCTGCAGAGCCGTGGGTCAGGTGCCCGCCCTGGGACAGGTCCATGCCCAGCACGGTGTCGCCCAGCTCCAGCAGGGCAAAGTAGGCGGCGAGATTGGCCTGGGCGCCGGAATGGGGCTGCACGTTGGCGTATTTTGCCCCGAAGAGCCGGCAGGCGCGCTCGATGGCGATGGTCTCAACCTGGTCGACAAACTCACAGCCGCCGTAGTAGCGCTTGCCGGGCAGACCCTCGGCGTATTTGTTGGTCAGCACGCTGCCCATGGCAGCCATGACGGCGGGGCTGACGATGTTCTCGCTGGCGATGAGCTCGATGTTCTGGCGCTGGCGCCGCAGCTCCCGCTCCATGGCGGCGGCAATCTCGGGGTCGGCGCTGCGGACCAGGCCGATGGAGTCCGGCATTTCTTTGTACATTGGTATCTCCTCCAGATCAGGTAAATAAGGCCACTGACGTCTCGTAAGTGCAATTATACCAAAGACAAGCGTCCAAAACAAGAGGACATAGCGCCAAAGAGCCGGGAGGTTTGGGGGCGTGCGTTGTGAATTGTGTGCATGTGTACGCAATACGTGGACACTTTGGGGCAAAGGGGGGCTCCGCTCCTCCGCAGAGCGCCCCCGGCCCTAAGGGCCGGGGGCGTACAAATCCGCCTTGTCAGGGACCGAAGAACTCCTCCACGAAGGGGATCTTCGGCACGGTGAACTCGCGTCCGTTCAGATCCTCCAGGCAGCCTGCATCGGTGGTGAAGCGGAAGGTCAGCTTCCAGGCGCAGAGGGCCTGGTGGCTGCGGCCCCAGCGGGGGTCGGGCCTGCCGTATTTGCCGTCGCCCAGGAGCGGGTGGCCGGCGTGGGCCATCTGGGCGCGGATCTGGTGGGTGCGGCCGGTGATCAGGTCGATTTGCACCAGCGACAGGTCGTTTTTGCTCTGCAAGACCTCATAGTCGGTGATGGCGGTCTTGGAGCCGGGCTGGGGCCGGTCGGAGATGTAGACGCGGTTCTTGGCCGCATCCTTCCAAAGCTGGCCCTCCAGGCGCCCCTTGGGAGGGCTTGGGATGCCGTGGACGATGCAGAGGTAGCGCTTTTGAAGCTCGCGGTCTTTGATCTTCTGGTTCATGATGCGCAGGGCCTCGGCGGTCTTGGCGGCGATGACGATGCCGCTGGTGTTGCGGTCGATGCGGTTGCAGAGGGCGGGGGTAAAGCTGTGCTCCTCCCTGGGCTTCCACTCGCCCTTGGCGTAGAGGTAGGCCTGGATGTGGTCGATCAGCGTGCGGCCGTACTCGGCCCCGTCGTGGGGGTGGACGGCCTGGCCCTCGGGCTTATTGAGCAGCAGGATGTGCGCGTTTTCAAAGAGGATGTCCAGCTTTGGGGCCGTCACCGAGAGGTAGGCATTGTCCTGGCTGGGCTGGTCGAAAAACTCGTCGTTGATATACAGCTGCACCAGGTCGCCCTCTTGCAGGCGGGTGTCCCGGGCGGCGGGCCTGCCGTTGACCTTGCAGCGCTTGCGGCGCAGGAATTTCTGCGCCAGAGAGGCCGGCAGCGAGGGGGCGGCCTTGTGCATAAAGCGGTCCAGGCGCTGGCCCGCGTCATTTTTTCGGATGGTAAATTCCCGCATGGCGTCTCCTTATGGCAGCGCCCAGGGGAACAGGTCGCTCCGCAGGGCGGTGGTGTCGACGATGGACTCGAGGATGCGGATCTGGTAGCACCGGATCTGCTGGCCCTCCAGGTCGATGCTGACCTCCTGGCCCAGGACGCTCAGGCCCAGGGCCTGGCTCACAAAGACCATTTGCAGCTGCTCACGGTTAAAATGGTACGTAAAGCCCCAGGCCTCCATGGCCTGGTAGTACTCGGCCAGGGCGTCCTCGCTGGCCGCTGCGGCGTCGTAGAGATACACGGCCCCGTCCTCGGTCTCGGCGCTCGAGCGCAGGTCCGCGCCCACCAGGGCGCCGAAGTCAGGCACGTCGGGGTAGGCCTCGTACATGGCGATGTCTGCGTAGGGGGAGGGCTCGGCCTCGAAGGCCTCCTCATAGGGCGTCCCGGCGGCGCTCAGGTCCACGCTCATGGCCAGGTCCAGGGGGACGGCCAGGTTGAGGTTCTGGCCGTAGGCGAAGGTGGCGGTGGTGATGCCGATGGCCTCGCCGAATTCGTTCAGGAGCACGCCGCCGCTGCTGCCGCTGGAGATGGCGGCGGTGACCTGGATGTAGGGGTCCGGGGACCCGGTGGCCTGCTCGGCCAGGCGGCTGCGGTTGGCGACGATGCCGTCGGAGATGGAGTTGGTCAGGCCCAGGGGGGAGCCGATGGCGTAGACGATGTCGCCGTTGGCGACGGTCTGCGCGCTGCGCATGGGCAGGCAGGGGAAGCTGGCGGTAATCTCGCCGGTGCCGAGCTCGGCCGGGTTCAGGCGCAGGACGGCGACGTCGCGCTCCTGGTCGGCAAAGAGCACGTCGCGGACCTGGTAGCGGGAGCCGTCGATGGTGGTGGCGAAGGCGAACATAGTCCGGCCCACGGCGTGGTAATTGGTCAGCAGGACGCCGTCGGCGGCGATGAAGAAGCCGCTGGCGGTGGCGCAGGGGCTGTCCGTCTCCAGGTCGGTCTCATTGGCGTACATTTGCAGGAAGACCACCGCGCTGGCGCAGCGGGCGGAGATCTCCCGGGCGCTGAGGGGCCGGCGGGAGAGGGCGTCGGTCATCCCGGCCTGGCGAACCTCCTGCTCTGTGACAGCGTCTGCCTGCACGAGGCGGTAAAGCAGCGTGTCGCTGCTGCCGTTCATGGGCAGGCCCAGGGCGGTCATGCTCAGCGTGACCGCCCCGGCGCGGGTGAAGCCCTCCGCCGGGGCCTCGGCCAGGCCGATGGCCTTGGCCTGGGTCCAGGGGTCGTCATAGCTGGCGTTGCTGTAGCCCAGGGCCCGCAGGAGCATGGTCAGCCAGGCCTGCTCGGTCATGGGCGCCTGGGCGCCCAGCAGGCCGCCGCCGATGCCCTGTAGGTAGCCCTTCTGCGCCGCCAGGGCCGCATAGGGCGCGGCCCAGGGGGCGGTGTCGGTGAAGGGATTGGGGTATTGGGCGCTCAGGGCCTCCTGCTCCTGGCCCAGCAGCCGGACCAGCAATACCACGGCCTCCTGCCGCGTCAGGGAGCGGTCCAGGGCGTAGATGGGCGAGCCGTCGCTGTGCTGGCCGACACCGTCCAGCAGGCCCAGGGTATAGAGGGCGTTGGCCCCGCGCACCGCCGGGCTGGCGGCCTGGGCCGCCGGCGTGAGCGTGAGCAGGAGCAGGAGCAGACAGATCAGTTTGCGTTTCATGGTGTCACCTCGGAAAAAATTGCTGGCGTTTGTTCGTGTTATTATAGCATTTACGGGGAAAAAAGACAAGGGAAAGAGCGCCCTGCGGGCACAGTCCCTGTACCGGAGGCGGCACGGGGACGCTTTGTAGAAACAGACGAAGGAGTTCTCCAATAGACGGACGAAATTTGTCGCCGGAGAGACAAAAGGGCATTGACAAACCGCCCCCTATCTTTTATCATTAGCAGTGTGAATATGTTCGGATTGGCCCTGTCCCGCTCGGCAACATTACTGCCGCGGCACAGGGCTGATTTTCAACGCAGGAGGTGCCCGTTATGCCCCATGAACTGATCCGGCTGACCAATCTGACCCAGGTCTTCGACGGCGAGACCGTCCTCGACTCGATCAACCTGTATATCAACAATCAGGAATTTCTAACCCTTTTAGGTCCCAGCGGCTGCGGCAAAACCACCACGCTGCGTATCATCGGCGGCTTCCAGACCCCGACCTCCGGGGACGTGCTCTTCGACGGCAAGCGCATCAATGATCTGCCCCCGCACAAGCGCAAGATCAACACGGTCTTTCAGAAATACGCCCTGTTCCCCCACCTGGACGTGTACGACAACATCGCCTTTGGCCTGCGCATCGCCAAGCTGCGGGAGACGGAAGTCGATGAGCGCGTCACGGAGATGCTGGGCGTCGTGTCCCTCAAGGGCTTTGAAAACCGCAAGGTCAACTCCCTCTCCGGCGGCCAGCAGCAGCGCGTGGCCATCGCCCGCGCCCTGGTCAACCGCCCCAAGGTCCTGCTGCTGGACGAGCCGCTGGGCGCGCTGGACCTGCGGCTGCGCAAGGATATGCAAAACGAGCTCAAGCGCATCCGGCAGGCCATGGGCATCACCTTCGTCTACGTCACCCATGACCAGGAGGAGGCCCTGTCCATGTCCGACACCGTGGTTGTCATGGACAACGGCCGCATCCAGCAGATCGGGACCCCGGAGGATATTTATAACGAGCCCAAAAATGCGTTCGTGGCCGACTTCATCGGCGAGAGCAACATCCTCGACGGGATCATGCACGAGGACTACGTGGTCGAGTTCTGCGGCAGAAAGTTCCAGTGCCTCGATAAGGGCTTTGGCCCCAAGGAGCCTGTGGACGTCGTTCTGCGCCCCGAGGATGTGGACATTGTCCCCCTCGGCCAGGGCCAGCTGAGCGGCACCGTCACGGACATCACCTTCAAGGGCGTCCACTACGACATCATCGTGGACCTCAAGGGCTTTAAGTGGCTCATCCAGACCACCGACCACAGCCCTGTCGGCAGCCAGGTGGGCATCTCCCTGGAGCCCGACGCCATCCACGTCATGCACAAGAGCGAGTACTCCGGCCAGTTCGGCGACTACAGCTCCTACAGCGCCGAGTTTGACGAGCTGGCGGACAATGTGGAGGAAGACGCCGATGAGTAAGAAAAAACGGTGGCTCTCCGGGCCGTATGTGCTCTGGATGGTCATCTTTACCGTGGTGCCCCTGGGCGTGGTGGCGTATTTTGCCCTCACGGACAACATCACCGGGGCCTTTACGCTGCAAAAGCGCGCCAACGTGGGCAGCTACCTGCCCATTTTCCTGCGCTCCGTGGGCCTGAGCCTCGTCTCGGCGGTCATTTGCCTGCTCATCGGCTACCCGGTGGCCTACTGCATCGCCAGGACAAAGCCCAGCACCCAGCGGCTGCTGTATCTGCTGGTCATGCTGCCCATGTGCATGAGCTTCCTGCTGCGCACCCTGGCTTGGGTGGCCCTGCTGGAGGATACCGGCATCCTCAACACCTTCCTCGGCAAGCTGGGCATCGGCCCGCTGCCCCTGATCCGCAACTACGCCGCCGTCATCCTGGGCATGGCCTACAACTACCTGCCTTATATGATCATGCCCCTGTACTCGGTCATCGTCAAGATCGACCACCGCCTGGTGGAGGCGGCCCAGGACCTGGGCTGCAACAGCGTGCAGGTCTTCAGCAGGGTCATCCTGCCCCTGTCCCTGCCGGGCATCGTCTCCGGCGTGACGATGGTCTTTGTCCCCGCAGTGAGCACCTTCTATATCTCTCAGAAGCTGGGCAGCACCGGCACCATCCTGATCGGCGACGTGGTGGAGTCCCAGTTCAAGGGCGCCTACAATCCCAACCTGGGCGCGGCGCTGAGCCTGGTGCTGATGGCCCTGGTCTTTGTCTGCGTGGGCCTTATGAACCGCTTTACCGATGACGACGGAGAGGAGATCGTGACCATATGAGACGTGCCAACCGAATCTTTACCGCTGCGGTCTTTGTGTTCCTCTATGTCCCCATGTTTGTGCTCATTCTGTCGAGCTTCAACGCCGGGCGCGATCTGGCGGTATTCGAGGGCTTTACCCTCATACAATATGCAGAGCTGTTCCGGGATGAGGACCTGCTGCGGCTGCTGCTCAACTCCGCCATCGTGGCGGTACTCTCGAGCCTCATCGCCACGGCCCTGGGCACCATGGCTGCCATCGGCATCCACAATATGCGCGGCAAACTGCGCAGCCTGGTCATGACCATGACCAATATCCCCATGACCAACCCCGACATCGTCACCGGTGTCTCCCTGGCGCTGCTGTTTACCTTCATCGGCGGCCTGCTCAAGACGAGAAACGTCATGGGCTTTGTCACCCTGCTCATCGCCCATGTGACCTTTAACCTGCCCTATGTCATCCTGTCCGTGCTGCCCAAGCTGCGGCAGATGGACAGCGACCTGGAGGAGGCGGCCCTGGATCTGGGCTGCACCCCTGTGCAGGCCTTCTTCAAGGTCGTCATCCACGAGATCATGCCCGGCATCATCTCCGGCGGCCTGATGGCCTTTACCATGAGCCTGGACGACTTTGTCATCAGCTACTTTGTCTACGGCCCCCGCTTCGTCACCCTGCCGGTGGAGATCTACACCTTCACCAAAAAGCCCCTGCACCCCAAGGTCTACGCCCTGTTCACGGTCATGTTTCTGGCCATCTTGCTGGTCATGGTGCTCATGAATGTGCTCCAGGCCCGCGACGACCGCCGCCGCAAGGCCGGCCGCAGTCATTAAGACCCCATTTTGTTCCCCGGCGCGTAAGCGCAGCATATACAAAATCCATCATTTCTGCAAAGGAGAGGTACATTAAGTTGAAAAAGTTCTTTTCTCTGGCGCTGGCACTCCTGCTCGTCCTGACGGTGATCCCCGTCATGCCGGCGCAGGCGGCTGGTGGCTCCATTACGGTCTATAACTGGGGCCAGTATATCTCTGACGGTTCTGACGGCGCTTTGGACGTCATCGCTGCCTTTGAGGAGGCGACCGGGATCGAGGTCAACTATGTGGAGTTCGATTCCAACGAGACCCTCTACACCAAGCTGAAAACTGGCGGATCTTCCTACGACGTGATCATCCCCTCGGACTACATGATCGCGCGGCTGATCCAAGAGGATATGCTGGAAGAGCTGAATTTTGACAACATTCCCAACTATCAGTACATCGACGAGGCGTTCAAGAACACGGATTACGATCCTGACAACGCCTACTCCGTCCCCTATACCTGGGGCACTGTGGGCCTGATCTACAACAGCAAGTATGTCGACACCCCCACCAGCTGGGACGCCCTCTGGAACAGCGACTATAGCGGCAAAATCCTGATGTTCAACAACTACCGCGATGCCTTCGCCATCGCCCAGGCCCTCAAGGGCTACGACATGAACACCACCGACCAGGCGGAGCTGGAGGATTGCGCCGAGCTGCTCAAGGAGCAGAAGCCCCTGGTGCAGGAGTATGTCATGGATCAGATCTACAACAAGATGATCCGTGAAGAGGCCTGGATCGCTCCCTACTACGCCGGCGACTACCTGCAAATGTCTGTGGACAACGAGAACCTGGAGTATGTCTTCCCGGAGGAGAGCTATAACGTCTTCATCGACGCCATGTGCATCCCCAAGGGCTGCCAGAACAAGGAGGGCGCTGAGGCCTTCATCAACTTCATGTGCGACCCGGAGATCTCCGCAGAGAACCTGAGCTACATTGGCTACTCCACCCCCATCTCCGCGGCCAAGGAGTACATGGACGCGGAGGTCACCTCCAGTCCCGTGGCCTACCCCGATGACGAGACCCTCAGCCGGGCCCAGAGCTTTACCTATCTGCCCGACGAAACCTCTCATCTGCTCGACCAGCTCTGGCTGGAGGTCAAGACCGACGGCGGCAACACTACCATGTATCTGATCATCGCGGCAGCGGTCGTGGTGGTGGTTGTGGTGCTGGCAGTGGTACTGCAAATGCAGAAGAAAAAGAAGAAAGCGCGGCGCGGCGGACAGGGCTAAGCCCCCGCTGCCATGTGCAGACAATATCAATTTGACCCAGGCGCTGTCGATCCCGCCATGCGGCGGCTGCGGCGCCTGGCCCGGTCTCCGGCGCTGGAGCTGCCCGAGGGCGATGTGGCCCCCGGCTGCGCCGCGCCGGTGCTGGTGGACAGCGGGACGGAGAAGGCCGTCCTGCGACAAATGCAGTGGGGCTTCCCGCTGGCGGACTCTGGGCGCTTGATCTTCAACGCCCGCGCTGAGAGCGCCGGGGAAAAGCGGATGTTCGCCCACTGCCTGCGGCAGCGGCGCTGCGTGGTCCCAAGCACTGGCTTCTACGAGTGGAGCCATGAGGGCCAGCAATACCGCTTCCGGCTGCCGGCAGAGCAGATGCTCTACCTGGCCGGACTCTTTGACGTCTTCGAGGGGTCCGAACGCTTCGTGGTGCTTACCTGCCCCGCTGTGGGGCAGGTCGCCGCGATCCACCACCGTCAACCTGTGGTCCTGCGGCGCAGCGAGATTCTGCCTTGGCTGCGCGACAGGCAGAGCGCCATGGAGCTGCTGCGGCATGAGGGTCTGCCCCTGCAAGGGCGGGCTGTTTCATGGGAAGAAGACGAAACGTGAGTAAACTCAAAGCGTTCTTACAGCGCAAAAACATTGTCATCTCCGCCAAACGCTATGGCGTGGATGCGCTGGGCGCCATGGCGCAGGGCCTGTTTTGCAGCCTGCTCATCGGCACCATCCTCAACACCCTCGGTACCGGGCTGCACATCGATTTCCTGACCCGCGTGGTCGCCACCCTGGGCAGCGGCGAGCAGGCCATCGAATACACCGTCGGCGGCCTGGCCTCGGCTATGAGCGGCCCTGCCATGGCCGTCGCCATCGGCTACGCCCTTCAGGCGCCGCCCCTGGTGCTGTTCTCCCTGGTGACGGTGGGCTTTGCCTCCAACACCCTGGGCGACGCCGGCGGCCCCCTGGCGGTGCTGTTCATCGCCATCGTCGCCGCGGAGCTGGGGAAAGTCGTCTCCAAAGAGACCAAGATCGACATCCTCGTCACGCCCCTGGTGACGATCCTGGTGGGCGTGCCGCTATCCTACCTGATCGCGCCGCCCATCGGCGCGGCGGCCAGCGCGGTGGGACAGGTCATCATGTGGGCCACGGAGCTTCAGCCCTTCCTGATGGGGGTGCTCGTCTCCGTCGTCGTGGGCATCGCCTTGACGCTGCCGATCTCCTCTGCCGCCATCTGCGCGGCCCTGGGCCTCACCGGCCTGGCGGGGGGCGCGGCCGTGGCAGGCTGCTGCGCCCAGATGGTGGGCTTTGCCGTCATGAGCTTCCGCGAGAACCGCTGGGGCGGCCTGGTGTCTCAGGGCATCGGCACCTCGATGCTGCAAATGGGCAACATCGTCAAGAACCCCCGTATCTGGATTCCGCCCACCCTGGCCTCGGTCATCACCGGCCCCATTGCGACCTGCGTCTTCCGACTGGAGATGAACGGCGCGGCGGTGTCCTCGGGGATGGGCACCTGCGGTTTCGTGGGCCAGATCGGCATCTACACCGGCTGGGTCAACGACGTCGCCGCCGGGCTCAAGCCGGCCATCACTGCCGTGGACTGGCTGGGCATGGGGCTGATCTGCTTTATTTTGCCGGCTGTTTTGAGCTGGGCCTTTGGCCTGCTCCTGCGCCGCTGGGGCTGGATCAAAGAGGGAGACTTGCGCCTGGAGTGAGTTTTTAGGCCCCGTCTCAGCGCCTGCATGAGGCGCTGAGGCGCCAAAAGGCGCAGAAAAATGGAACAAGAAGGCCCTGATGCCGCGGCATCAGGGCCTTCTTGCTCAGCAAAACCGAATTTGGACGAAAAAAACACCCGACCCTGAGGGGTCGGGTGCACAGTGTGTCAAAAAAGCCTCGCAGAGTTTGCCGCCCGCGGCGGCAAATAAAGTCCAATAGGTTTTCTGCCGGGGCGTGTACCTGGCAGAAAACACTTCTCAGGCTGCAAGTGTGGAATTTGTCCCCCTGCGGGGGACAAATTCTGCGCGCAGCAGACTGCCGAAGTTTGTCGGAAAAGCCCGCAGGGGTTTTTCGACAGGCTCAACACCCGACCCTGACGGGTCGGGTGCAAAATGACATCTCTTACTTGTCCTGCAAGCAGGCAACACCGGGCAGAATCTTGCCCTCGAGGTACTCGAGGCTGGCGCCGCCGCCGGTGGAGATATGGGTGATCTTGTCGGCATAGCCCAGCTGCTCCACGGCTGCTGCGGAGTCGCCGCCGCCGATGATGGAGATCGCGCCGGACTCGGCCACTGCCTTTGCCATGGCACGGGTGCCCTCGGCGAAGTTGGGGAACTCAAACACGCCCATGGGGCCGTTCCAGATGATGGTGCCGGCGCCCTTGACAGCGTTGGAGAAGAGCTCGATGGTCTTCGGACCAATGTCCATGCCCATCATGTCGTCGGGAATGTCAACGCCGCTGAGGACGGGCTCAGCATCCGGGGAGAACTCCTTGGCAGTGAGCGTGTCCACGGGCAGCAGGAAGGTGACGCCCTTCTCGGCAGCCTTTGCGATCATCTCTCTGGCGTAGTCCATACGGTCGGCCTCCAGCAGGGACTTGCCGATGGTGTGGCCGGTGGCCGCCTGGAAGGTGTAGGCCATGCCGCCGCCGATGATGATGGTGTCAGCTTTCTCCAGGAGGTTGTTGATGACGCCGATCTTGTCGGAGACCTTTGCTCCGCCCAGGATTGCCACGAAGGGACGCTTGGGGTTCTCCAGCGCGTTGCCCATGATCTCCAGCTCCTTCTCGATGAGCAGGCCGGAGACGGCGGGCAGGTAGTCGGCAACGCCGACGGTGGAGGCGTGGGCGCGGTGGACGGTACCAAAGGCGTCGGAGACGAAGATGTCCGCCATGGAGGCCAACTCCTTGGCCAGCTCGGGATCGTTCTTCTCCTCACCCTTCATGAAGCGGGTGTTCTCCAGGAGCATGATCTGGCCGGGCTGCAGGGCAGCGGCCTTGCTCTTGGCGTCCTCGCCGACGACGTCCTTGGCAAAGATGACCTCCTTGCCCAGCAGCTCGCTCAGACGAACGGCAACGGGAGCCAGCGTCAGGGACTCTTTCCACTCGCCCTTGGGCTTGCCCAGGTGGGAGCAGGCGATGACGGCAGCGCCATGATCCAGCAGATACTGGATGGTGGGCAGAGCAGCGCGGATGCGCTTGTCATCGGTGATGGCGCCGGTCGCTTTGTCCTGAGGAACGTTGAAGTCACAGCGCAGGAGAACCTTCTTGCCCTGCAGATCGATATCCTTTACGGATTTTTTCATTTGTGATCCACTCCGTACATATAGGTGATGAGGTCGAGGACCTTGTTGGAGTAGCCGATCTCGTTGTCGTACCAGGAGACGACCTTGACGAAGGTGTCGGTCAGAGCGATGCCGGCGTCGGCATCGAAGATGGAGGTGCGGGTATCGCCCAGGAAGTCGCTGGAGACAACGGCCTCATCGGTGTAGCCCAGGATGCCCTTCAGCTCGCCCTCGGAAGCGGCCTTCATGGCAGCGCAGATCTCCTCGTACTTGGCAGGCTTGGCCAGGTTGACGGTCAGGTCGACGACGGAGACATCCAGGGTGGGAACACGCATGGACATGCCGGTCAGCTTGCCGTTGAGGGAGGGGATGACCTTGCCCACAGCCTTGGCAGCGCCGGTGGAGGAGGGGATGATGTTGCCGGAAGCCGCACGGCCGCCGCGCCAATCCTTGACGGAGACGCCGTCAACGGTCTTCTGGGTAGCGGTGGTGGAGTGGACGGTGGTCATCAGACCCTCGGTGATGCCCCAGTTGTCGTTGAGGACCTTGGCGATGGGGGCCAGGCAGTTGGTGGTGCAGGAAGCGTTGGAAACGAAGTTCATGCTGGGATCATAGGTGGTGTGGTTGACGCCCATGACGAACATCGGGGTGCTGTCCTTGGAAGGAGCGGACATGACAACCTTCTTTGCGCCGGCGTCGATGTGAGCCTGAGCCAGCTCCTGGGTCAGGAACAGACCGGTGGACTCAACAACATACTCAGCACCAATCTGGCCCCAGGGAATCTCGGCGGGGTTGCGCTTGGCGTAGACCATGACCTTCTTGCCGTTGACGACCAGGGCGTCATCGGTTGCCTCGATGGTGCCGTCAAACTGGCCGTGCATGGTGTCATACTTCAGCATATAGGCCAGGTACTTGGGGTCGCACAGATCGTTGATGCCAACGAACTCGATCTCCGGGCGGTTGATGCCCGCGCGGAAGACCAGACGGCCGATACGGCCAAAACCATTGATGCCAATTTTGATGCTCATGATATTGTGCCTCCTAAAATGTTTAATAGATTAGTTGACAATCTTTCAGTCGTAACAATAGTACCAAATTTCAGCGCCGTTGTCAACGCATGAAGCGCTAAAAAATGGCGTACAATCGCGGGAACGACACGGTAATTGTGACAAATACGGGCGACATAATGAGCAAATCACCTCTTTACCGCAGCAGAAGGACAGCTTCTGACTCTCAACGCGCCGGAAATGCGACAGGACACCCCGCGCCGAATCGGAACGCGGGGTGCGTCAAAACAAATTACTGTACCAGGGAGGCGGTGTCCTTGGCGATCATGAGCTCCTCGTTGGTGGGGATGACCATGACCTTGACCTTGGACTCGGGCGTGCTGATGGTGACTTCTTTGCCGCGGGCCTTGTTGGCCTCAAGGTCGATATGGGTATCGAGGAAGGACTCCAGCCGGCGCATGATGCGCTGGCGCATCTCCGGGGAGTTCTCGCCGACGCCCGCGGTGAAGGTGATGAGGTCAACCCCGCCCATGGCAGCGGCGTAGGCGCCGATGTACTTGACAACCTCATAGGCGAACTTATCCAGGTCCTTTTCTCTTTTTTTATTTTTTATTCTTGCAAGAATATTAAAAC
>CALWWH010000107.1 GCA_944385195.1 uncultured Oscillospiraceae bacterium
CAGAACATGGAGGAGTTCAAGGCGGGGCATGACCTGGTTTCGCTGAGCCTCAGCGGCGGGCTGTTGGTGCTTTTCATGTACTTCCTGCTTTGTGCCGCGGTGCAGAGGCGCGTTTCCTTTCTGCTGCTGGCCGTCTGCTGTATGATGATGGCCCTGCGGGATCAGAATTTTCTGGTTGTCCACGCCCTGCCGCCGGACACCTCCTGGTATTTCGCCTATCGCATTTTCATGGGCGTGACGAGCCTGCTGCCGGGGCTGGTGCTTTTACTGCTTGGGAGCATGTACCGCAGCGCGGTCAAAAAGCTCCCGGCCCTTGTACACACGGCTGTCATGGCAATCGAGGTGGTGCTCATCGCCGTCCTGCCCACGATATGGCTGGTTACGGTGTGCGCAGCCGCATGGAGCTGCACCCTGCCTTACTTTTTGTACCTCGCCTGGAGCATCGTCAGATATTATGTTCGCCGGAAGACGTTTGACGCCGCAGACGTGCTGACGGTGAGCGGTGCGGCGGTCATTATCATCTTCATATTGCTGGAAGCGCTCTTCGTAAATAGCAGCTCGGCTGTCAGCCGCTATGGGATAATGCCCTGGGGCATGCTGGTGTTTGACCTGCTCATGGCGGCGGCAATCAGCCTGCGGGCCAGAGCGCAGGAGATTGCCTTGGCCGAGAGCCGGAGCCGCGGCGAGATGCTCGAGCGTATGAATGCCATGAATCTAGACTTCTTGCACCAGGTCGCCCACGAGCTGAAGACGCCTTTAACAGTGATTTCCGGCTATGCTCAATTGACTGGCCTGCAGATGTCCAGCGGCAATATCAGCAGCGAAACGCCGGAGAATCTGAGGGTCATACGCAACGAGGCGCTGAGACTGTCGGACATGGTTACCAAGCTGCTGGAGTTCTCCTACGGCAGGACGAGCGAGGCCAAGTTCGTTGCGGTCGAGGTGGGTCCTCTGCTCGACAGCATCCGGGCTATCTGTACGCCCATGTGCCTGAAAAACAACAACAGCCTGGAGATAAAAGGAAAAAACTGCTCGGACATATACGGCAGCGCGGAGATGATGCTGCAAATCTTTATAAACCTGGTGACCAACGCCAGCCGCCACACACAGGACGGAGTGATAACCATCAGTGCCACAGACCGGGAGCACCAGGATTGTGTGGTGTTCCGGGTGGAGGACACGGGCAGCGGCATAGCCCCGGAGACACTGCCGCACATATTTGAAAAGGGCTACAGTGGAGACGGAAGGAGCGGCCTGGGCCTGGCCATCTGCCGGGAGGCGGTGGAGTCCCACGGCGGAAGGCTGGAGGTGGAGAGCACTGGTCCAGAGGGTACGGTGTTCGCGTTCACAGTGCTGAAGAGGGAGGCGCAGACATGAGTACGATTCTCTTGGTAGAGGACAATCCCCATATTATGAAGATAAACGCCGAGACACTTACTATGTACGGTTATGAGATTCTCCAGGCCGCCACGGCGCGGGAGTGCCGCCAGGCCCTGCGCTGGCACCCTGTGGATCTAGTGGTACTGGACATAATGCTGCCCGATGGGGATGGCGTGGAGCTGTGCCGGGAGTTGAAGGGGCAGTATCACGTCCCAATCCTGTTCCTGAGCGCCCTGGGTGAGAGCCGCGACGTGGTGGAGGGCCTGAGGGCGGGCGGCGACGACTACCTGGCAAAGCCCTACGATTTGGAGGTGCTGGTCGCGCGGATTGAGGCCCGGCTGCGGCAGGAGAGTACGAAGAACCGGTACATCAAATACGGCAGCCTTCGGCTGGACACCTTTTCCGGCTGCGGATACCTGGGGGATACGGATTTGCAGCTGACGCAGAAGGAATTCGCCGTGCTCCTGCTGCTCGTGCGCAATGCGGAGAAGATCGTCTCCAAGCAGCAGGTGCTGCGCGAGGTATGGAACATAGACTCGGAGGATGACAACCGCGCTCTATGGACGCTTATTTCCAGGCTGCGGCGCAAGCTCAACAGCGAGGAGTCGCGCATCGAGATCTTCTCCAAACGCGGGGATGGCTACACGATTGAACAGATATGACGCCCGGGCGGCAAGCTTTACATTTTTGTAAGGTTTGCCGCCCGTGTGCTTTCCCATGGTACACTGTATTCGTCAAATTGTACACGACCCTTGGCTGCAGCCAGGAGAGGGCGCAGTTGACGAAGCTATTTACGGGAGGATGAATAAGATGAAACGACGTATCTTTGCCGCGCTGCTGGGCCTGTGTCTCATTGTGAGCCTGCTGCCCGCGGCGGCCTTTGCCCAGGACGGCGTCAGCTATGTAGCTCTGGGGGACAGCATAACCACCGGCTACGGGCTGGGAGAGGATGCACAGAGCTTCGCCGAACAGGTGGCTGCGGAAAACGGATACAGCCTGACCAGCCTGGCGGCCGACGGAGCTACCTCGTCCGACTTGCTGGTCGTCGTACAGGCTGAGGGCAATGCCGAAACCCTGAGCAACGCCGATATCGTCACCATAACCATCGGCGGCAACGACTTGATGAACGCGCTGTATGCGTATTTGGCAGAACAACCCGACAGCACCCCCGAAGCAGGGAAGGGAGCCCTTGAAAGCGCAGATGCGCCACCGCTGCTCTCCGTTGCAGATATA
>CALWWH010000108.1 GCA_944385195.1 uncultured Oscillospiraceae bacterium
CCTGCCCCGGCGCTACTTCGTGCGCCTGCCGGCGGGCAGCGCCCTGCCCGGCCAGGCCATCGAGGCCGGCGGCCAGCGGGGCTGCATCACCCCGCCCATGACCCGCGCGGCGCTGGAGCAGGCCGCCCCCGGGGCGCTGCAAGTGCTGCCGGTGCTGGACTAAATGGCCCCGGGCGCCGCGCCCGGGGCGCGCACCCGGGGCAAAATACTGCATAGGATGTCGCATCGACATCTATTTTTGGGAGGAAGAGTATGTCTCTGATTGTAATGAAGTTCGGCGGGTCCTCCGTGGCCGACGCCGAGTGTATGTTCCGCGTGGCCCAGCGCATCACCGACTGCTACAAGGCGGGCAACGAGGTCGTGGTGGTCCTGTCGGCCCAGGGCGACACCACCGACGAGCTCATCGAGAAGGCCCGGGAGATCAACCCCAACGGCTCGAAGCGGGAGATGGATATGCTCCTGTCCTGCGGCGAGCAGATGTCCGTGGCCCTGTGCGCCATGGCCATCCAAAAGCTGGGCTTCCCGGTGGTGAGCCTCAACGCCTGGCAGGTGAACCTGCGCACCGACAGCCGCTATGGCAACGCCCACATCACCAAGACCAGCGCCAAGCGCATCCGCGAGGAGCTTGACCGTCAGCGCATCGTCCTGGTGACGGGCTTTCAGGGCATCAGCCGCGAGGAGGACATCACCACCCTGGGCCGGGGCGGCTCCGACACCAGCGCCGTGGCCCTGGCTGTGGCCCTCAAGGCCGACCTGTGCCAGATCTACACCGACGTCGACGGCGTCTACACCGCCGACCCCCGCCTGGTCCCCAACGCCAAAAAATTGCAGGAGATCACCTATGACGATATGCTCGAGCTGGCCAGCCTGGGCGCCAAGGTCCTGCATAACCGCTCGGTCCAGATGGCCAAGCGCTATCACATCGACCTGGAGGTCCTTTCCAGCTTCAAGAACGTCCCCGGCACCATCGTCAAGGAGGTAGCAAAAATGGAAAAAGTCGTCATCAGCGGCGTTGCCATGGATCAGAGCATCGCCCGCATCGCCCTGGTGGGCCTCAACAATGAGCCCGGCGTGGCCTATCAGATCTTCGCAAAGCTTGCCAAGAAGAACATCGACGTGGACGTCATTTTGCAGTCCATCGGCCGCGGCGACAGCAAGGACATCAGCATCACCGTCACCCGGGAGGCCTGCGACGAGGCGGTGCGCGTGCTGGAGGAAAACCGCGAGGAGCTGGGCTTTGAGTACCTCAACGTGCGCAAGGATGTGGCTAAGGTCTCTATCGTCGGCGGCGGCATGCTCAACACCCCCGGCATCGCCGCGAGCATGTTCCAGGCCCTCTACGAGGAACATATCAATATTCATATGATCTCCACCAGCGAGATCAAGATCACCGTCCTCATCGACGAGGATAAGGCTGACCGGGCCGTCCGGGCCATCCATAACAAATTTTTCGACTAAGGCGCAGCCCCCGGCCAGGCAGGCCGGGGGCCGCTTTGCGCCGGTGGGCGCAGGCCGGCGAAGCGGCTGTCAAGACGGGCCCTCAGGGCGCGGTGAAGACCGGCAGCTGCGGCGGGTCGAAGGTGAAGAGCACCAGCCCCAGACCCAGCAGCGCCACCGGCAGCAGCAGCCAGTGGGCCAGCCGCGCCGCCACGGCGCTCGAGCCGATGTGCCAGGCAATGGCAAAGCCCGCCGCCAGCACCAGATAGTATAGGGCGATGTTGACCCAGTCGGCCCCCACGGCAAAGCCCGCCGTCAGGGCGTAATAGGCCCCCAGCACCAGCAGCGGCATGGCCGGCAGGGCCGCCAGGTGCCCGCCCCAGGCCTGCCAGGGATCGCGCTGGTGGCGCACCAGCAGCCAGGCCGAGACCAGATAGGGCCAGTAAAAGAGCTTCAGGTGCTCCCAGACGCTCTCATTGACCGGGGCCAGCAGGGCCGTGAGGGCGTTGGGCCACCAGTCGTAGACAAAGTGCAGGGCCGTGCCCGCCAGGGCTGTCAGGCCATAGCTCAGGAGCCATTTTTTTCGCATGGACATCACCTCTTGTCCTTATTCTATGCCCCCAGGCGCCGGAATAGACATGCGTTCCCTGGGACCCCTTGACATTTGCCCGCAAATGCGTTATACTGGTCTAAAACTCAACTGCCGAGAGGAGGAACAGACTGTGGAAGCAGACCCTGAAGACGATACTGCCGCTTGTCATGGGTGTTTTGTATATCGGTTGTAGGCGTAGCATCGGACCGGCCCAGTGCCCGGTCAGGTTTGCTATGCCTTTTGCTATGCCTTTTGTGTTTGTTAAGAGCTTTCAAAACCATTTGACAAGGAGTATGTACTTATTATGTTAGGCGCTATCATCCTACAGATCATCCTCATCGCCCTCAACGCCGTCTTTGCCTGCGCGGAAATCGCGGTGGTATCCATGAACGGAGCCAAGCTGCGGCAGCTGGCCGAGGACGGCGACCGCCGGGCCAAACGCCTCCTGGCGCTCACCGCCATCCCCGCCCGCTATCTGGCGACCATCCAGGTGGCCATCACCCTGGCCGGCTTCATGGGCTCGGCCTACGCCGCGGACAACTTCGCCGAGCCGCTGGTGCGCGCTCTCACCGCCCTGGGCCTGCCCATCAGCCCCGCCGTGCTGCACAAGCTCTGCGTCTTCCTCATCACCCTCCTCATCGCCTATTTCAGCATCGTCTTTGGCGAGCTGGTGCCCAAGCGCATCGCCATGCACAAAAGCGAGGGCATCGCCCTGGGCCTGGCCGGGCTGCTGGGCGTCGTGAGCGTGGTCTTTAAGCCCCTGGTCTGGGCCCTGACCCGCTCCACCAATGGCATCCTCCGCCTGATGCACATCGACCCCACCGAGGAAGAAGAGGTCACCGAGGAGGACATCCGCCTCATGGTCAGCACCGGCAGCGAGACCGGCGCCATCGACAAGAGCGAGGGCGAGATGATCCACAACGTCTTCGAGCTGGACAACACCAGCATCAGCGAGATCTGCACCCACCGGGTCGACATCATCGGCCTGTATTTGGAGGACAGCGACGAGGAGTGGGACGCCACCATCCGCAGCACCCACTTCACCTATTACCCCGTCTTCGGCCAGACCATGGACGACATCGAGGGCGTGCTGAGCACCAAGGACTACTTCCGCCTCAAGGACGGGGCCGACCGCGAGGCCGTCCTGGCCCAGGCGGTGGCAAAGCCCTACCTGGTGCCCGAGAGCATCAGCGCCGGGGAGCTATTGACGAAAATGCGCCGCTACGGCCACCCCTGCGCCATCGCCATCGACGAGTACGGCGGCCTGAGCGGCCTGGTGACCGTCCACGACCTCATCAGCGTCCTGGTGGGCGACTTTGCCGACCCCGATGAGGGGATCCAGCCCGAGGAGATCCTGGACCTGGGCGGCGGAGTGTGGAAAATCGCCGGCATGGTCCCCTTGGAGGAGGTGGCCGAGGCCCTGCATGTGCAGCTGCCCGTGGACGAGGACTACGACACCTTCGGCGGCTTTCTCATCGACGCCCTGGGCGAGATCCCCGACGACGGCGCGACCTTTACCATGGAGGCCGGCGGCCTGCGCGTGGAGGTGCTCCTGGTGGACGACCACCGCATCGAGCAGACCCGGGTGCGGGTGCTGCCCAAGGAGCAGCCCGAGGCAAGCTAAGCGGCCCCGCGGCAGGCTAAGCCGCAGGCCAATGGCATCCCATCATCGACACACAAAAGCCGGTGCGCCCGGCCCCGCGGGGCCAGCGCACCGGCTTTTATGATTCCACTTCCAGCACCCGCAGCACCCCGTCCTGGACGCGAAAGCGCAGCTCGTGGCCGGCAAAGCGCATCCCGTAGACCCGCTCGGGGTCGTGCTGATAGCTCGGGCGGGGGTCCTGGGCCAGGACGCCCAGCAGCGCCTGGCGCTGGGCCTCGGGCAGCGGCTCCAGCAGCGCCGGAGGGCACTCCACCGCCAGCGTCTGCCGGGGGACGGCGTCGACAAAGCCCGCCCGCGCCCCGGGATAGGCATCCGCCTCGGGGCTGTAGGGCTTGATGTCGAAAATGGGCGTGCCGTTCATGAGGTCGGCCCCGGCCACGCTGAGCACCGGCCCGCGGTGATCCTGCAAAACCTCCACCAGCTGCACGCAGGACAGGCCCAGGTGGTTGGGCCGGAAGGGCGAGCGGGAGGCGAAGACCCCCACCCGGGTGTTGCCGCCCAGGCGGGGCGGGCGCACCGTGGGCCGCCAGGGCGCCTGCCGGGCCTCGGAGAACTGCCAGATGAGCCACAGGCGCTCAAAGCCCTCGATGCCCCGCAGCGCGTCGGGATTGCGGTAGGCCGGCTCGAAGACGATCTGCGACATCAGCTCCGGCACCAGCCCGCTCTGGCGCGGGATGCCAAACTTCGTGTCATAGGCGTTGTAGATGTGGGCGATGGGTGTGATTTCCATGCGCAGACCTCCCTTTCTGCCCGGCGGGCCGCCGGCGGTGGCTTCATTATACCACAGCCCCGGGCCGGGGACAAGGCCCCCCGGGCAGGATAGTCAAAATACAGGACAAATTATTTTTTGATGTATTATGCTATTGACAAACCCTCCAAGCAGCGCTATAATGATGTCAGGATCACACGCAAGAAAGGAGTAATGATGTCAACTAGAACAACAAATCTCAACCTGCATCTGTGGAGCGAGGACGATTACGTCCTCATGGAGGAGTTCAACGCCGACCACCAGGCCATCGACAACCACGTGAACACGGCCCGGGCGGAGCTGGAGACGGTGCGCCAGCAGCTCATTGCCGCCCAGCAGCGGGCCAACCGCAACCTCTTCCATCTGATCGGGCCGGGCTACTTCACGGGCCGGACGGACTGGCCGGTGGAGGGCATGGTCCTCAACCGTCTGGACTCGGCCGAGGAGACCGGGACCTGCATCGGCTTTAGCTGGAGCAGCCATCCCATCCGCCTGGGGCAGTACAGCGTGAGCATCACCGAACCGAGCACGAACATCTACGACGCCGGGCTTCAGAAGAGCTTGCAGCTGCCCCAGAGCTACCGCCACGCGATGCTTCTGGTGCAGGCCGAGGGCTGGTACAGCCAGACCCCGCCCCTGAGCGATCTGGAGCACCATGTGGAGGACTACACCGGCATTACCCTCAGCGCCAGCCTCAACGACGTGGCCATGACCAGCCGCGGCTGGGACGCGGCCAGCTATCCCCTGGACAGCCCCGTGAGCTTGCGGGAGTACATCTTTGAGCTGGAGGGGGACTTTAGCGGCACCACCACCGTCCGGGTCAACTTCCACTGCCCCGATAACCGCGGGCTGTGGGTCTACGACTGGGCGCTGCTGCTGGCCTGAGAGGAGGCACGGGGATGGCAAGACCGAGCAAGCAGGGGCTGGATTACTTTCCCCTGGACACGGACATCTTTGACGCCGACCCGCGCCTGCGGGTGCTGGTGGGGAAGTTCGGCGCGGGGGCCTTCGCCCTCTACACCCGGATTTTGTGCAACTGCTACCGGGAGGCGGGCTACTACGTCCGCTGCGACGAGGACTTTTACGAGCTGCTGGCCCTGGATCTGGGGATGGACGGGCAGCGCGTGGCGGAGACGGTGGACTACATGGTCGACCGGGGCCTGTTTGACGCCGACTGCTTTGGCCGGGGGATTCTCACCAGCCGGGGCATCCAGCGGCGCTATCAGGAGGCGGTGCGCGGGCGCATGAGCCGCCGCCAGGAGCCCATGGAGCTGGAGGAAGGGGTGTGGCTTCTGAGCGAGGAGGAGACGGCGGACTACTTCTACGCGGAGGGTTTTTCCCGGGAGAAATACCACAAAGAAAAGAAAAAAAAAGAAAATAAAAAAAGACAAGAGCAAAGCATAGAGAAAGAGCATAGCATAGAGCAAAGCCTAGAGCAGCAGCCGGGCGGCGCGCCGCCCGAGGCCCCCCCCAAGAGAGCATGTTATGGAAGCTTTCACAACGTGGAGCTGAGCCCGGAGGAGCTCTCAGCGCTCCAGGGACGCTTTGGCGACTGGGAAAAGCGCATCGAGCGGCTGTCGGCCTACATGGCCAGCAGCGGCAAGCGCTATGACAGCCACTACGCCACCCTGATCGCCTGGGCGGCGGAGGAGCGCCTGCGGCCTCCGTCCAGGCAGCCCTTTGGGGGCCTTCAGCCCCCGCCGGGGGACCTGCGGCAGCCGGTGGGCGGGGAGCCGTCGGACTTTGAGCGCAACGCCATCGCCCGGCTGCTCAAGCGCGGAGGTGTGGCATGAAGCTTATTATGGACGTATCCGAGGCCAACGGCGCCGTGGACTGGGCCCAGGCCGCGGGGCACGTGGACGGGGCCATTCTCCGGGCGGGCTACCGGGGCTATGGCCAGGCCGGGACCCTGGTCACCGACCGCCGCTGGGAGCAAAACGCCGCCGGCTGCGCCGCCCAGGGGCTGCCCTTCGGGGCCTATTGGCTCAGCCAGGCCCTGAACGAGGCCGAAGCCCTGGCCGAGGCCGCGTATCTGCGCACGCTGCTGGCGGGCAAGCAGCTGAGGCTGCCGGTCTTCCTCGACAGCGAGTGGGGCGAGGCCCAGCAGGGCTCCGGGCGGGCTGACCGCCTGGCCCCGGCCCAGCGCACGGCCAACGCCCTGGCCTTTTTGCGCCAGCTGCGGCAGTGGGGCTATCAGACGGGGCTGTATACGGGCCTGTCCTGGTTCCGCGAGCAGATCGACGGCGAGGCCATCCGGGCCGACGGGCACTGGATCTGGCTGGCCAGCGTGGAGCATGTGCAGCCGAGCCTGGCCTACGACGGCTGGCAGTACACCTGGCTGGGGCAGGTCCCCGGGGTGCAGACCAACGTGGATCTGAGCCGCTTTACCCTCCCCGAAGGGGGCCAGGAGGGCAGC
>CALWWH010000109.1 GCA_944385195.1 uncultured Oscillospiraceae bacterium
AATGAGACCGGCGGCGTGATGCCCATCCAGGAGATGGCCAGGGCGGTCCACCGCAACCGCGACGACGCAATTTTCCACACAGACGCCGTCCAGGGCTTTCTCAAAGTTCCCTTCAAGGCCAAGACCCTCGGCGCCGATCTGATCACTGTCAGCGCCCATAAGATCCACGGAGCCAAGGGCGCCGGAGCGCTCTACATCCAGCCCCGGCTGCCGCTGCCGCCCCACCAGGTCGGCGGAGGGCAGGAGAGCAACTTCCGTAGCGGCACCGAGGCTGTCCCGGCGATTGCCGCCTTTGGAGCTGCCTGCGAAGTATATGCCCCCCGTGCTGCGGCCGATCAGACGCGCATGAGCGGGCTGCGCGATCTGGCCAGAGCGCAGCTGGCGGAGATTCCGGGGCTGATACTGCTGCCGCTGCCCGCCGCTGCCGCGCCGCATATCCTGTCCCTGTCTGTGCCCGGGATTCCCTCTCAGGGGCTTATCAACCGCCTGCAGGACCGGGAGGTCTATGTCTCGGCTGGGTCTGCCTGTGCCAAGGGCCATCGCAGCCATGTGCTGGCAGCCCTGGGGCTGCCCAACGAATGGATTGACAGCGCCATCCGCGTCAGTCTGGGCGCGCAGACCACGCAGGAGGAGATCGCGCAGCTGAGGCAGGCTCTGCGGGAAATTTGCACGGAGAAAAAATAACTGTTGCTGCGTATGCCGCAGCAACAGTTGCAGGTTAGGTTGGTTGCTTTTTCCGCAGACGGTCGCAGATGCTGCAGATCCCCAGCGACAGAGCTGCGCTGACACAGACACTCAGGAACAGGCCGATGAGGAAGTCGCCCCAATGCGCCGCCCAGAAGTCGCTCAGCGGGTGTGAAACCCGGTATACTGCCAGATACTGCGCGCCCAGCCCCTCCGGGGCCTGGCGCAGCTGAAACTGCTCTCGAGTGAAGAGGTTGTTCACCGGTTCGGCCCCGCCCAGCAGCTCTGCAAAGCGTTCGGTGTCCGGCTCAGAGCTGCGCAGATAGGGCACCCAGGCGGAAAGTTCAAATATTTCGTCGTTGGTGAATTGCATCGAGCCGGAATAGAGTCCGCTCTCAAGCGGCGAGGCATACACGATCAGTTCCTTTTCCACGGCAACGGAGCTTTCCACCCCGTATACCGACTGCGGATAGACTATGCTGCCGTAGGGATAGGCCTCATACTCAAAGGCGGTGGCGCGCTCAAGCATTTGCATCGCTTCGTCCTCGTCTTTACAGGCCCTGTTATAGATGGTGCTGCGCTCTTTTTCGCTCAGATCGGGCAGCATAATCATCTTCGGCGTGCTTCTGTCGCGCAGGACGAGGAACTCACCGCTCTGGGCGAGAATCTGCTTAGCATCATCCAGCAGCGCCAGCTGAGCCTGCTGGTGAAAGACCATCGCCTGCTGCCGCTCGGCCAGGGAAAGCCCCTCGGTATTGGCATATGTGCTGCTGAGCGTGTTTTCCAGGGTCCGCTCCGCGTGGGCGTCGTCAAAGCTGGCGCTGCGGTATAGGGAGACTGCCAGCAACAGAAGACACACGATCAGCACAGGAATGAATACGGTTTTAAATTTCATCAATAAACACCCCTCTCAGCTGATTTCCTAAAATATACAATTTATATATCTTCATTATACACTAGATGTCTTTTTATTGCAATATAAAATAAATACAAATTTCTCAAATTTATTTATTTAATTTGCATAATTTATTTATTTAATTTGCGCAATGTACTATGCAAATAGTACAATCGAACCGAGAGCCTGGGGTCCAAAGACCGGCGAAGGCGCGGGGCGCACTGGGCGATGCGGTCCATGATTGTTCATTTTTTTGCGCACAATTTTCGGTTTGTTCACACATCAGCTTCTGCTTGCGTTATGATATACACTGTCAGACGCAATAGATAGGCAATACATAAAGGAGGTCCTGAATTTGATTGAGATCCAACACCTGACCAAGCAATACGGCGATCACATTGCGGTCAGCGACTTGAGCATTTCCATCGAAGCCGGACAGATCTACGGTTTCCTCGGCCCCAACGGCGCGGGCAAGAGCACCACCATGAACATCATCACGGGCTGCCTGGCTGCGACGACCGGTACGGTCACCATCGACGGCTATGACATTTTCGAGCAGCCCAACGAGGCCAAGCGCCGCATCGGTTACCTGCCGGAGCAGCCGCCGGTCTATCTGGACATGACTCCGCTGGAGTACCTGCGCTTTGTCGGTGAGGCCAAGGGGCTCAGAGGAGCGGAGCTGTCGAAGAGTGTGGCCACTGCCATGGAGCTCACCCAGATCACCGGCATGAAAGACCGCCTGATTAAGCACTTGTCCAAGGGATACCGGCAGCGCGTTGGTATCGCCCAGGCGATCCTGGGCGCCCCTCAGGTCATCATCCTGGACGAGCCCACTGTCGGTCTGGATCCCCTGCAGATCATAGAGATCCGCGATTTGATCCGATCCCTGGGCCGGGAGCACACGGTCATCCTCTCGAGCCATATCCTGTCCGAGGTTGCGGCCGTTTGCGACCACATCATGATCATTTCCCACGGAAAGTTGGTGGCGGCAGACACAGCCGAGAATCTGACCCGTCTGATGGCTGGCTCCAACACCCTGCGCATGACCATCCGCGGCGAGGAGGACACTGTCCGCGCGGCGCTGGAAGCCATTGAGATCCCGGAGCCTGTTCCGGACACCGATGCGTCCGAAGAGCAGATCCAGCTGGATCTGGACGTGGCCAAAGACCCCAGCTTTGAGCTGAGCATGAGGCCCTCCGAGGACGAGGGCTGCATCGATGCGACCATTGTCACAGGCCCGGAGCTGGACCTCCGCGAGGCTGCCTGGGCTGCCGTGGCCAAGGCAAACCTGCCTGTACTGCACCTGTCCTTAGACCGCGCCAGCCTGGAGGAGGTTTTCCTGGAGCTGACCGCCGACCAGCCGGAGACGACCGAGCTGCCCCAGAAGACCTATCTCTACGGCGACGCCAACCGCGACTTCAAGGCGGTCAACCAGGCCATCCCCGACGCGCCTGCGTCAAACGAATCCATGGAAGGAGGCACCGGCGATGCTGGCAGTGTATAAACGTGAACTCCGCGCCTGCTTCACCAGTCCCATCGCATGGCTGTTTTTAGCGTTTTTAACGGTGATGCTGGGCATCCTCACCCGTGTCAACTGTTTCGTGGGCGGCCGTCCTGAGTTTGAGCAGGTCCTGGCTTCCATGCTGTTTTTGATCGTCACGATCTTGGCGATCTGTCTGCTGACCATGCGCGCTGTGTCAGAGGAGCGCCGCCAGAAGACCGACCAGCTGCTCTACTCTCTGCCCCTGCGCACAGGCAAGATTGTCGCAGGGAAGTATCTGGCGATGCTGACGGTCTTGGCCATCGCCTGCGCCATCTTCAGCGTCTATCCCCTGATCCTGGGCCAGTACGGCACGGTCAATTACGCCGGCAGCTACACCGGCATTTTCGGCTACTTCTGCCTGGGCGCTGCGTTAATGGCCATGGGCATCTTTGCCTCCAGCCTGACGGAGAACCAGGTGGTTGCCGCCATCATTGCCATGGCCCTGATGTTTGTCAGCTTTCTGATGAGCTCCCTGGCCAGCTATATTCCTGCCACAGGCTTTGCCTCCCTGTGCGTGCTCTGGGCGGCAGCCATCGGCCTTGGGCTGGTTATCTGGGCGTTGACCCGCAGTAGTAAGTTTGCCCTCCTGGTGGGCGCATTGTTGGTCGTCCTGGTGGGCGCGCTGTATTTCTTCAACGCCACCCTTTTTGAGGGCCTCATTCAAACCATCCTGACCCGCTGCTCGGTCTTTGACCGCTTCTATCTGATGATCATGGGCACGCTGGATTGGACCACGGTCTTCTTCGACCTATCTATTACCGTGCTGTTCCTGTTCTTCACGGTGCAGTCCATGGAGAAACGGAGGTGGAGCTGATGAAACGCCGTGAAAAACCCGAACGCATTCGCTCTGCCAAGGCGCTGAAGGTTGGCAGCTATACCGTGGCAGTCTGTCTGGCGGCCATCGCTGCCGTGGTTCTGCTGAACCTGCTGGTGGCCCAGATCCCCAGCAGCCTCACCCGTCAAGACGTCACCCAGGAGGGGCTCTTTACGCTCTCGGAGCAGACTGAGCAGATTGTCAAGGGCCTTGATCAGGACGTGACGATCTATCTCGTGGCTGAGACCGGCACCGAGGATCAGACAATCCTCGAGCTGCTGGAGCGCTACGAGGCCCTGAGCGGCCACATCGATGTGGTCAAGCGCGATCCGGTGCTCTATCCCGCGTTTTTGAGCCAGTACACGGATGCCCCGGACGAGGTCAAGGCAAACTCTCTGGTGGTTGAGAGCGCCCTGCGCAGCATCATTGTTGACTACGATGAAATCTACCTGCAAACCTATGGCTACTACTATTACTACCAGTATCTGGCTGACAGTCAATTTGCCGGTGAGAGCGCCCTGACCACCGCTATCGACTATGTCACCACCTCGCATTTGCCGACCATCTACCAGCTGACCGGCCACGGCGAGATCCCTGTTACCGAGTCGCTGGCGGACTACATTGACGGTGACAATATGGAGCGCAAGGAGCTGAGCCTCCTGTCCGAGGAGAGCGTCCCTGAGGATGCCGACTGCGTGTTGATCAACGCCCCCACAACGGATTTGAGCGCTGAGGAGGCGGCCATGCTGGCCGATTATCTCGAGCGCGGCGGCTCGCTGCTGCTGCTGAGCGACTATACCGTCACCAATTGCCCCAATCTGCTGGCGGTCATCGCCGACTACGGCATGGAGCCCGAACCCGGCTTGATTCTGGAGGGGGACGCTTCGTATTGCTACCGCTACCGCAACTACCTGCTGCCGGAGGTGCTGGATACCGATATCACCCATGCCATTTTTGAGGCGGGCTATCAGGTGTTCATGCCCAACAGTCATGGTATCCGTCAGACTGCCGCCGTCCGTGACGGCATCGAGCTGAGCGCACTGCTGCAAACTTCTGACAAGGCCTATGCCAAGCTGGATGTGGAGAATCTAGGCACCGGAGAGAAAACGGACGGCGACACGGAGGGCCCCTTTACCGTGGGAATGTCTGCCCGCGAGGAGCACGATGGCGTTACGACGCAGATTGTCTGGCTGGGCAGCGCTGCCCTGACCGATGAGGGCATTGACGCCCTGGTCTCCGGCACGGACTCTGACCTGCTGCTGGGCGCTCTGGGCTGGATGTGCCAGCGAGAGAACTCCATCTCCATCCATACCAAGAGCCTGAACATCAACTACTTGACCGTTGACGACGCTGCGGCCAATCTGTGGACTGTCATCCTGATGGTGGTTCTGCCTGTTGTCCTGCTGACGGCTGGCGGCATCATCCTGATGCGCCGGAGGAAACGCTGATGCGCAGAATACGAAACCTGATCATCTCATTGCTTCTGGTGCTCCTCCTCGCCGTGGCTGCCTTCCTGGTACTGCGGGACAAGGATGAGAGCCAAACCCAGGAGCAGACCCCGGCTCAGACCAGCGTCTACAGTGTTGATTCCAGCGCTCTGACGGGTATGAGCTGGACTTGGGAGGGCGGCTCCCACTCTCTTGTCAAAAAAGACAAGCTCTGGACCAGCGGCAGCAATCCCGAAGCGCCAGTAGACCAGGCAAATGCGGCCTCCTTGGCGACCTTGGCCAGCAGCGTGGACTACAAAAACGCTCTGGACGAGACCGCTGTCCCCGCCGAGTTCGGCTTTGACGCACCACGTCTGACGCTGCGGCTCTACCTGGGGGACGTAACCGTTGATTTGGAAATTGGTATGCGCAACGACTTCGCTGGCGGCGACTATCTGCGCTACCAGGGCAAGATCTACCTGATCGATACCGCTCTCTACGACACATTTGCCGTAGGTCTGGAGGACCTGGTGCCCCAGGACGTGCTGCCCCAGCTGGCCTCCAGCGATGTCAAAACCCTGACCTTGACCACGGCCGAGGGCTCCCGTACCGTCTACCAGCCGGAGTATATCGAAGGGGCGCCTCGCAGTGACTTTTACAATTGGTATGAGCTGGAGTCTGAGACTCCGGTTTCCAGCGCCGCTGTGGGCAAGGTGGTTGCGCCTGTCACCAGTCTTGCGTGGGTGGACTGTGTGGCCTATCAGCCTGCAGACCTCTCTGTCTATGGCCTGGATGACCCGGTCATGACCGCAGCGTACCAGTATGAGACCACCGATGAGTCCGGCGCGACCACGCAAGGGGAGATTACCCTGCTCATTGGCGACTATACCGAGGAGGAAGAGCTCCTGGGCCAAACTGGCGATCTGGATGAGATCGAGGACCTGGAGGAACAGACCGAGGCGCCGGTTCGCTACGTCTATGCCAAACTTACCGGCTCCGACCTGGTGTACACCCTCAACGCCAGCAAACTGGTGAACCTCCAGGAGGCCTTTGAGGCCTATTGGGGTCCAACCACCGTCACCCAGGTGACTTGGGACAGCCTCCGCGCCATGCGGCTGACTGCCGGGGACAACACCGTCCGATTGGGCATCGACCGCCAGGAGGAGCAGGATGAAGAGGGCAACCCCATCACCAACGTTTTCTACGATGTGGATGGCCGAGCGTCGAGCTATGAGGAGATCTACGATGTGTTTGAGCAGCTGCGCTCCATGACCGCCGAGGTGCTCGATGAGTTCCAGACCCCCGAGGGCGAGCCGACCCTGGCCATTGAGCTGCACCGGGACAGCGATCTGAACACGGTTGTAACTGTGAAGTTTTATCCTTACGACAATAGCTTCTACCTGGTCCAGGCCGACGGCGTGGCGCGGCTCATCGTCAGCCGCCGTGATGTCCAGGCCCTGGTGGATGCGATTGATACGCTCAAAGACGGCTAATATAAAGACCTCCTGCTGCGGCCTTGCAGCAGGAGGTCTTTGTGTGTGCTCTAAGCTCATAGAGGCAGGGGCTCGATTGTCGACTGTCCGCTCAACGGGGACGCTGCCCAAAAGCAAGGGTGCAGCGGCCCAGTTTATGGTTTGCTCTGCAGCAGATCCTGCCGCAAGTCCCAGAGCTTTTGAGACAGGTCGACATAATATTTGTGCGGGTTGTCGAAACGCTTTACATCGTCCCAAAGGGTATCCACCTGCTGAGCGCAGTAGCTGCGGACCTGATCCAGGGGCGGGCACTGGTAGACCTGCCTGCCGCCCTGGAAGATAGGCACTTGCAGCTCTCGGGCCGTAAAATCATAGACTTCCTTGGCTTTCCAGGTGTTCTCCGGGTCAAAAATACGCAGATTCCGGCTATCATCGACGGTCTCATCATGAAGCGTCATGTAGTCGGCGATGGCCTTGCCGGTGCTGTTGCCATAGAAGCGCCAGAGCTTTTTGTAGTGTGGGACAGTGATTTTCTCAACGTTCTCACTGATCTTGATCTTCGGTGTGATGCTGCCGTCGGCATTTTCCACGGCCACCAGTTTGTACACGCTGCCAAAGACCGGCTCAGAGCGGGCGGTGATCATGCGTTCGCCGACGCCGTAGGCGTCGATGCGGGCGCCCTGCTCGTCCAGGTCCCGGATCAGATATTCGTCCAGGGAGTTGGAGGCCGTGATGGTGCACTCGGTCCAGCCAGCTTCATCGAGCATCTGCCGCGCTTTGCGGGAGAGGTAGGCGATGTCGCCGGAGTCCAGGCGGATGCCGCATTTGCGAATGCCCAGAGGCTTTAAAATCTCGTTGAAGGCCCGAATGGCGTTGGGAACGCCGGATTTGAGGGTGTTGTAAGTATCCACCAGCAAGGTGGCGTTGGCGGGATAGGTTTTGCAATAAGCGCGGAAGGCATCGAGCTCGTTGTCAAATATCTGCACCCAGGCATGGGCCATGGTGCCCAGGGCCTTGACGCCGAAGAGCTGATCGGAGATGGTGGTGGCAGTGCCAATGCAGCCGCCGATGTAAGCCGCGCGGGCGCCGAGCATGGCCCCGTCGCCGCCCTGGGCGCGGCGGGCGCCGAATTCCATGACCGCCCGCCCCTTGGCTGCCCGGCAGATGCGGTTGGCCTTGGTGGCGATGAGGCTCTGGTGGTTGGTGGCCAGCAGGAGGTAGGTTTCCAGCAGCTGGGCCTGGATGGCGGGGGCGCGGACGGTGATCAGCGGCTCTTTGGGAAAGACCGGAGTGCCCTCGGGCACCGCCCAGACATCGCCGGTGAACTTAAAATTCCGCAGGTAGTCCAAAAAATCCTCGCTGAACATGCCCCGTCCGCGGAGATAATCGATGTCCGCCTCGTCAAAGTGCAGCTCGTTGATGTAGTCTATGACTTGCTCAAGGCCCGCCGCGATGGCAAAGCCGCCGCCATCAGGCACCCGGCGGAAGAATAGGTCATAGTAAGTGACGCGGTCCTTGTAGCCGTGCAGGAAATAGCCGTTGGCCATGGTCATCTCGTAGAAGTCAAAGAGCATGGTCAGGTTGAGACCTTTGTTGGTGTTCATGGTGTGTCCTCCGTGTGTGTTGGGGGTCCGTTCTGCCGCCTGTGGGCGAAGCGGCCCTCTCCACCGCAGTGGAAAGAGCGCACCGCGGCGGCGGGAGAGGGCCTTTTCCATACATTATAAACTAAAGGTGCCCTCTGCGCAAGGCAGGGGGCACCAAAATTTATCGAACTAAATCGTGCACTTTTCTGCGATAAAGTACAAAAGCTCAAAGCTCGCAGTTGCCGACGGTGCGGGGGAAGGGGATGACGTCGCGGATGTTGCCCATGCCGGTGAGGTACATGACGCAGCGCTCAAAGCCCAGGCCGTAGCCGCTGTGGCGGGCGGAGCCATACTTGCGCAGGTCGAGGTAGAAGCCGTAGTCCTCCTCCTTGAGGCCCAGCTCCTGCATCCGCTGAAGAAGCTTGTCATAGCTGTCCTCACGCTGGGAGCCGCCGATGATCTCGCCGATGCCGGGTACCAGGCAGTCCATAGCGGCGACGGTCTTGCCGTCCTCGTTGAGCTTCATATAGAAAGCCTTGATCTCCTTGGGGTAGTCGGTGACGAAGACGGGCTTCTGGAAGACCTGCTCGGTTAGATAGCGCTCGTGCTCGGTCTGCAAATCGCTGCCCCAGTGGACAGGGTAGTCAAACTCATCGTTGTGCTTCTCCAGCAGGGCGATGGCGTCGGTGTAGGTGATATGGCCGAACTCGTTTTCCAGCACGTTGTGCAGGCGGTCCAGCAGGCCCTTGTCGATGAAGCTGTTGAAGAATTCCATCTCCTCGGGGGCGTTGTCCAGCACGTAGCGGATGACGTACTTGAGCATGTCCTCGGCCAGAGCCATGTTGTCGCTCAGGTCGGCGAAGGCCATCTCCGGCTCGATCATCCAGAACTCCGCCGCGTGGCGGGTGGTGTTGGAGTTCTCAGCGCGGAAGGTGGGGCCAAAGGTGTAGATGTTTTTGAAGGCCATGGCGTAGGTCTCACCGTTGAGCTGGCCGGAGACGGTCAGGTTGGTGGGCTTGCCGAAGAAGTCCTGCTTAAAGTCCACCGCACCGTCCTCGGTCATGGGAACCTTGTTCAGGGGCAGGGTGGTGACCTGGAACATCTCGCCCGCGCCCTCACAGTCCGAGCCGGTGATCAGCGGGGTGTTGACGTAGACGAAGCCGCGCTCCTGGAAGAAGCAGTGGATGGCGTGGGCGCAGAGGCTGCGGACGCGGAAGACGGCCTGGAAGGTGTTGGTACGGGGACGCAGATGGGGGATGGTGCGCAGGAACTCCAGAGAGTGGCGCTTCTTCTGCAGGGGGTAGTCCGGGGTGGA
>CALWWH010000110.1 GCA_944385195.1 uncultured Oscillospiraceae bacterium
CAGGAATCGGTGAACCCCCTTGGCGCAAAGTGAACCCCCTGACGCCCCAAGGGGGTTCATTTGTATCACAATTAGGGTCATTTGCCCAAAAAACCGCAATTTTGATACAATGAGTATCAAGGTTGCGGTTTTTTCTTCCATTTAGGAGGTTATTAAAATGCAGCTTTGGAATCACAATGCTGCCTACTACAAGCAAATTAAAAAGTGGACAGCACCTTGCAAGACTATACTGGATGTCGGCTGCGGAGACGGTTGGCTAATTTCATATCTTGATGACGGCAGTAAAGAGTTCACCGGCATCGATATCGAACCGTCCTGTATCGACCGGGCGAAGCAGTCACACCAGTCTGCACACGCACGCTTTGCGTGTTGTAATTTTCTTTCTGATGAAATAACAGGCGTTTATGATGCAGTCATTTTTGTTGCCTCAATCCACCACATGGACATGGCTGCCGCCCTTGAAAAAGCCAGGGCATTGCTTTCTACACACGGGCGCATGATCATTGTTGGCTTGGCCAAACCATCGAGTATGATAGATTATGGTATAGAGGTCATGCGGGTTCTGCCGTGTAAAATATTGACCAAGCTCAAGCACGCTCAATCAAGTGAGGAACTGGATCTTCCCGTTTCGTATACCCTGCCCACGTTGAGAGAAATAAGAGAACTGTCGGCCAGACTCCTTCCACATGCCGTAATGAGATATGGGCTGTACTATAGATACCTGCTCAGATGGATAAAATATTAAGAAATAAGTACGCCTAAAAGATAGAACCTCTTTGCGATTTCCAATGAATTTTGTCAAGTTGATCAACATCAGTTAGTGAACCTCCTTTGAGCAAAGTAACCTCCTAACCCCCAAGGGGGCCACTTGTAGCACGATTAGAGGCATTTGCCAGATGGACATTATGTGGACACCTTTTTTCTAAGGCGGTTTTGCCGTCGGGGTGTTGCTGCGATGTCATAACAAAACCAGAGGGTCAAGGCGTTTGTGCCATGGCCTTCTGGTTTTGTACATATGTGTTGCAGAATCTGTATAACCTATCAGGTGGGGGAACCATTGTGAATTCCACACCGATTTTGAATCCTCCTCCACTAAGAGACAAGAAAAGAATCAAGACGCTGCGGTACGTTCTGTGAAAAAGGAAATGCGTGGGATTTTGGCCATAAGATTCACATCCGCGTAGACAAAGAAACTGACATACGATAAAAGGTACCAGCACCAATGTCCATGATGTGACCCATCGAAGAAGAGACAGTATACGATGACAGCGGGTATCTGAGCGCTAAAAAGCGAGAAGGCGGCATTATTCGTAACCATCAGGGGAAGCGAATCCGCTACAAGAATAGCCGCCGTCCACCCCCAGAACAAGCGCGCCTACACACGCTCTCAGGCACAGACCAAGCGCCGTGAACAGGAAAAATCTTTTATATGGGCCAAGGCAGAGCGTGTCTTTGCAGTTATAAAAAACAGCTCCAATACCGGAAAACACGATGCTGAGGGCTGCGAAAACAGATTGCAAAATTGAATATCGTGTTCACTTTGACGAATCTGATCCTGGCCGACTGGCACTGACTGGTGACTTGAATCAGTGCGCTTTTCCCGAACATTGTGAGGTCAAACCGTCCTGCTGATAGCAATTTTCAGCAGGGCGATTTTTTGTTAACGTTTGCGGTGTTGTCTCAATTGTGGACTTCTCCTAAATCCCATTTTAGGGGGTGACAAAATGGCGTTTTTTTCTTATAATATAGCTGCGGAAAAGAGAGGTGTACGCCTATGGAGCAGTTGTTTTTTTTCAGATGAGATACAGCGTAAACTTTCAGGCATCTACCAAAGCGGTCTGTCCATGATCGAAGCGCCTGCGGGTTATGGGAAAAGTACAGCAGTACGCTGGGCGATGAGGTCGCTGCCTGCCGATCAGGTGCGCTGGTTTACTGCGGTGAGCTTTCAGCAGGACATCAGTATGGACTGGTTCATTCGGCAGATAGGCTGCCTGGATGCCACTGCGGGGGATGCCCTGCGGGAGCTGGGCTATATCAACCGTAGCAATGTGAGCGATGCTGCGGATATCTTGTCACGGTTGTCTATCTCTGAGCCATGCTATCTTATCCTGGACAATTTTCAGCTGGTTGGAGATAACTGGCCAATGCCTCTTCTGCAGGCCATAGCAGACCGCCCGCGGGATGGACTGCATGTGGTGCTCATTTCTCAGAATTTCAAAAAACTGCGGGCTGCTTTTGAGAGCTCTTCCGGCGTGACCCGACTGAATTCTCGGGATTTCCTGCTGGGCAAAAAAGACATTCTGTGTTACGCTCAGCAATTGGGGCTTAGTTTATCCAGACAGCAATTGGATACGGTCCATCGCAATACGGAGGGCTGGGCTGTCGCAGTGGCGTTGTATTTGAGAAATCTGAAGGATAATCCGGATAAACTGCCGGAATTTCACGATGTAGATGGGCTGCTTTACGAATTTTTCTGGAGAAAAATTTCCTGCGAAGATCAGAAAATGCTGTTGCGCGTGACAGTATTTGACTGCATCCGCGAGGAACAGTTGTCCGAGCTCGCTCCAGGTCAGGAGACGGCTCTGAAAAATCTTCTGGTTCGGACGCCGCTGATGCACCAAGATCTGCGGACCGGAGCCAGCTATCCCCATGAATTGCTGCGGCATTTTCTCCTGGATATGCTGGGGACCATGCTGCCAGAGTTCCGCTATCAGGTTTATGAGGTGTCCGGAGAGGTCTACCGCCGGACGGGCTACAACAAGAAGGCTGTGGAGTGCTTTTCCGGGCGGGCAATGATGAGCAGCTGCTCTCCTGCGAACTGACCGGTCTCCTTGGGGAGGATTTCGGCTCGGTCAGCTATACGACCTTAGCACGATGTGTACTGCAGAGGTGTGCCCCGGAGACCCTGATACGATATCCGCTCTCTATGCTGCGGCTGTGTCTGGCGCTTTTCGGCGGCGCAGACTTCAGCGGCTTTGAGGCTGCGCCGGAGCAGAGTAGGAGAATAGTGGAGAAAACCGGAAGCAAGCAGCTTGTGGGCGAATGGTATCTGCTGTCCGCTCTCCGGGAGTTTCCCGATATTCCCCGCATGAAAACGCAGTACCGGAAGGCTGCCGAGCTGATGGATGCCCCATCCGAGCTTTTCAATAAGCGGGAGCCGTATATGTTCGGCACAACCTCCATTTGGTATCTCTTTTATCACACGCCGGGTAAGATGATGGATACCGGGCAGGAGCTGAGGGATATGCTCGATGTCTACAACCCTCTTACCAATAATCACGGCGCCGGGGCTTATGAGCTGTATATGGGCGAGGCCCTCAGCGTCCAGGGCCGATTCGACGAGTCTGACATCTATGCTCATCGTGCAGCTATGCTGTCTGAGCAGTGGCAGAACGCCACGGTTACTTATGGCGCGGCCCTGCTGTTGGGCATCAACGCTATATACCAGTCGGACATGATATCACTGCAAAAGGCAATCGAGTACCTGGAGACCAAGACGCTGGCTTACCCCTTCTTACAGCATACCGCCATAAACACGCAGATGGTGGAGACGGTTCGCACCTACCTTCTGGGGCTGATGATGGAACCGGACCGCTCGGCAGTCTGGGCCAGGGGCTCTGCGGATGTGCTGGGGGATCTTACCTTCACCAACTTCATGGCGAAAGCTAACCGCATCACCTACCTCATTTTGAAAAAGGAGTATAAGCGGGCGATTGCCAGCGTGGAGGCTTCCCTCCAACTGGACAGTCGGCTGATATCCCTGTCTACAAAGAACTTTATGTGCGTGGGTCTGGCTTTGTGCTACCTGGCTATGGGCTCTATCCCCAAGGCGGCGGAGTGGCTGGATCAGTCCCTGACGCTGGCAGCGCCGGACCACAACTACACGTTTTTGGCCTGTTTTAGGAAATACCTCTCTGTGCTGTTCCTGCTGCCCTCCATAAAGAAGAAGCACGAGACCGCCATTGCGGAGATCAAGGCACTGGAGATACACTACACCAAGGCGGAGGAGAGCCGTATCTTCGCCATGCCGGAGAAGTACCCGGATCAGATGAAGGAACTCAGCGAGCGTGAGCGAGAGGTGGCTCTGCTGGCGGCAGAGGGGTTGCGCAATAAGGAGATCGCGCAAAAGCTATTTATCTCAGAGGAGACGGTAAAGAGCCATATCCGCAGCATTTTCAACAAGACAAATATCGACCGTCGGAGCAAATTGATAGATTTATTGAAATGATTCCCCCTTTTGGGGGATGTGCGCATCATGGGGGGCATGTATGATATCATTAGAAAAGGCAGAAAATAATAGGATTCGTCTATGGCATCAATGCAGCAATCTAGACACATTGCGACGGACGATGAACTCCTTTGATGCAAAGTGAACCTTCTAATCCCCAAGGGGGGCTCACTTGTATCACAAAGGGCATTTGGGCCATTTGCCAAAGAGGCCTTGAAATCAACGATTTCAAGGCCTCTTTATCTTTTACTCACAGGGCGATTGTTCTTTAGTTTGGCTTTAGTCAGGGCAATTAAAATCATATCACAGGGAAAGGAGTGAGCGTATGCGGATTTTGGTTGCGGAAGATGATTCGCGCCTTCTCAAATCTTTGGTACACATTTTCCAGATGAATAAGTTTTCTGTTGATGGGGTTGACAACGGCATGGATGCTTTTGAATATGCCAGCAGCGGTGAGTATGACGGCCTGGTCCTGGATATCATGATGCCGGGACTCGATGGGATCCAGGTACTGCGGAAGCTGCGGGAGCAGGGCGTCACTACGCCCGCCCTGTTTTTGACCGCACGGACAGAGGTGCAGCAGCGGGTGGAGGGATTGGACGCGGGAGCGGATGACTACCTACCGAAACCATTTTCAACGGATGAACTGCTGGCAAGAGTGCGGGCCATGCTGCGTCGGAGGGATTCCTTTGTGCCGGATCTGCTCAGAGTTGGCGCCGAGACCATGAATCGCTCCACCTATGAGCTGTCCTGCAATGGCAAAACCGCGGCCCTGAGCGGGAAAGAGTTTCAGGTCATGGAGCTTTTGATGGAAAACCCGCACATCGTCCTCTCTACGGGGCAAATGATATCAAAAATTTGGGGTTGGGACAGCGATGTGGACACCAGCGTGGTGTGGGTGCATATTTCAAATCTGCGGAAAAAATTGAGTCTACTGGCAGCGCCGCTTCGTATTCGATTCATCCGTGGGGCTGGATATGTGCTGGAGGAGGACACATGATTGATTCTCTGCGGAAAAAAATGATCTGGATCTGCTGCACCGCCGTGACGGCTGTCTTCACGCTGATCTTTGCTGCCATTTATTTGCTGGGGACCAATCTGATAAACAGCGCCATGGATATGATGGCGGATCGTATTTCCGAAGGAAACGGGGTCTTTCGACCCTTTGATCAGGAAAATCCCATGCCTCCGGGGATGAACCGGTTTCCGGATTTTTTTACGGAGGAGACGCCATTTAGCACCCGCTTTTTTACGGTATGGCTTGCAGAGGATGGAACGATCACAGGCGTAAATCTGGAGACGGTATCCTCTGTAACGGAAACGGAGGCTTATGCGTACGCAGAAAAAGCGCTCGCCAGGCAGACCGAGCGCGGCTGGGAGGGAAATTACCGCTTTAAGGTATTTGACTCACCTAGAGGGGCCGGGATTGTGTTTGTAAACGGGAGCATGAACCGGTCCACAACCAGGGGGCTCTTATTTGCCGCCGCAGTGGTGCTGCTCGGCTGCCTGCTGGCCATCTATGCAGTCATTGTGTTGGTATCCAAGCGCGCGGTTCGCCCCATCGCCCAGAGCTATGAGAAGCAGCGGCAGTTTGTGACAGATGCCAACCACGAGCTGAAGACCCCGCTCACTCTGATCCTCACCAACCTGGATATCGTGCAGCAG
>CALWWH010000111.1 GCA_944385195.1 uncultured Oscillospiraceae bacterium
GCTTCATCGAGTCCTTCGTTTTGGATACATAAAGAGCGTATCGCGCTTCTTCGCGATACGCTCTTTTTCCTTATCTCAGATCCAGGACGATGGACCCGGTGCGGTTGTCGCTAGTGGTCAAATCGCCGCCCAGTTCTTCCCACAGCGCCTGGTACAGGCTCAGAACCTCCGTCGACTCCATCGTCATGATCCAGAGGTTTTCGTCGCGGACCTGGAGCGGCTCATATGCGTTTTTCAGCTCCTCAAGGGTGTCCTGGTCATCGTCGTTGTAGATGGTCCAGACCAGTTGCTGTCCGCCGGCGAGCAGCGACTCCACGTTCAGCAAATCCTCCTGCGTCAGAGTGCCGCTGTAGACGGTGAACACGTCTCCGGCATCGTCATAGAGATCCATATCCCCGCCGGAGGCGGTGCCCTCCACCGCCTGCATGCCAGTCAGCTCCTCCTCAGGAGCCAGAGCCTCTGCCGGGCTTTCCGGCTCTAGCGCAAATTCTTCCTCCGCCATCTGGGCGGTAAGCCCAGCTGTGTCTTCTGTCTCTTTGCCGCTGTTTGTCGCGGGCTCGGGTGCAGGGATCTGGGCAGCGCCCTCATCCAGGGCCGTCTCCTCCTCCACAGGATCGTCCCCCTGTGCAGTCTTCACCGCCGTGGTAACCGTCGTCTCCGCCGCCGTATCTGCCGCCGCCGGAGATGCCGCCGGAGCATCCAGCTCCATCGCCGTCTGATTTGCCGCATCAAGGGCGGCGGGGCTGCTGCCCCAATAGGGCCGGGTCAGCAGGCCGGCGCCCAGGACCACCAACAGTGCCGCCGCCGTGGCCAGAGTGCCCTTCCAGGGGGCTCGCAGCCGTTTTTTCTTGGACAGCGACCCATCAATGCCCGCCATGATATGACTGTGAAGGTTCTTCGGCGGGACGACATTGGCAATCTGCAAATCCAAGCGGCGGTATGCCGCCGCTTTGGCGCGGCAGGATGCGCATTCTGCCAGGTGCGCTTCCAGCTCCCGGCTGTCCTCCAGTTCTCCGTCCACCCAAGCGCTCAGGTCTGGCAAGTATCGATCACATTTGCTCACGCATCCTCACCACCTTTCGTTTCATTGGACGCGGTCTCGGGTAAAATGTTCCCGAGGGCCACAAGTTTTTTGCGCAGCCGCTCTCTGCCGCGGCTAATCCGGCTCTTGACCGTGCCAGACTGGACGCCCAGCACGTCGGCGATCTCCTGATAGCTCAGGCCGGAGATGGCCCGGAGGGTCAGCGCGGCGCGGTATTCCGGCTCCAGAGTCTCCAGCGCCTGCTGGATCTGCTCCTGACCGTTTTTTTGCATGAACATGTGGGCTGGATCCTGCTCCTCGTCCGGCAGATCCAGCTGCACTTCTTCGTCAGAGACAGTCAGAGATTGGGTCCGCTTCTGGCGGCGCAAGAAGTCCAGGCAGACATTCCCAGCCACCCGGTAAATCCAGGTGGAGAAGGCAGATTCGAATTTAAAGAATTTCAGGCTCTTCCAGACCTTGACGAAAGTCTCCTGGCTCAGGTCCATGGCATCCTCGCGGTTGCCGGTCATGCGATAGGTCACGGAGTAGACCAACTTCTCATATTGGGTCACCAGCGACTCAAAGGCGGCGTTGTCACCGTCGGCAGCGCGCTGGATCAGCTGCTGCTCCTGTTGCGTCATGTCACCCTCACCTCAATTCTCGGGCGATTGCCTGGCAGATATGATGTACCTGGTCCAGGGTCTCAACGCAGGCGATTTTCTCTTTAAAGTACGCGCTGTGGTGGACGCCGCGGAGGTACCATGCCAGGTGTTTGCGGGCCTCACAGCAGGCGGCGTGTTCGTTTTTCTCCTGGGCGGCGAGCATCACCTGTCGCTCAGCCAGAGCGATGCGCTGGGCCAGCGGCGGGCGCTCTGGGATGGGTTCGCCCCGCAGGGCGGCGCGCACCTGGGCAAAGAGCCAAGGGTCGCCGAAGCTGCATCGGCCGATCATGATGGCCTCGCAGCCGGTGCGATCCCGCATGGCGATGGCATCCTCCGCAGAGCAGACGTCGCCATTGGCCGCCACGGGGATGGACACTGCCTCGCGCACAGCCCGGATCTGATCCCGGTCGGCGCGGCCGCTGTACTGCTGGGAGCGGGTACGGCCGTGGACGGTCACCGCCGCTGCGCCGGACTGCTCGGCAATGCGCGCCAGCTCTGGGGCAACGATGCTGCCCCGGTCCCAGCCCAGGCGCATTTTGACCGTCACCGGCACAGGCACGGCCTTGACCACCGCCTCGATGATCCGCCCCGCCAGGGGCAAATTTTGCAGCAGCGCGCTGCCGTCGCCGTTTTTGATGACCTTTGGCGTGGGACAACCCATGTTGATGTCTATGAAGTCCGCTCCGCTGTACTCCAGGGCCAGGGCCGCGCCCCGGGCCATGATCTCCGGATCGTTGCCGAAGATCTGCGCGCCGCAGATGCCTGTGGGCGTCTTGTGCAGCAGCTCCCTGCTCTTGCGGTCCTGATAGCACAGTGCCCGGGAGGAGCCCATCTCGGTCACCGTCACATCCGCGCCGAGCTCGGCGCAGATGGTACGGAAGGCAAGGTCGGTCACGCCTGCCATGGGCGCGAGAATGACGGTGGGTTCCATAGATTGTCTCCTCCTGTGGGGCAATTTCGTGAGGGATTATTATAGCATATTTTTGATCGCAGGGCAAGAGGAATACCTCTCCGCTACCGCGGAGGGGTATTCCTCTTTATCTTTGTCTGTTTCGCCACGCATCCTCGGTCAGGCCGAACCACAGCTCGTCCCACCAGCGGCCGTCGTGGTAGACCTGGGCCTTAAAGCGGCCCTCCAGCTGGCAGCCCAGGGCCGTATGCAGCGCCAAAGATGCCTGGTTCTGTTCCAGCACCGAAGCCTGGAACTTGTGCAGCCGCCGCTCCTCAAAAGCATAGCGCAGCAGCAGCTCCAGGGCCGCCTTAGCATAGCCATTGCCCTGATGCTCCCGCAGGACAAAGACCGGGGCCGTAAAGCAGCCGTTGGCCTCGTCGCGCAGGACGAGGCTCACCGCGCCAACCGCCTCGCCGTCAACGCAGATGGCCAGATCCAGGCGCCCGTCCTCAGCCCGCAGGGCCTGGAGATCCTCCCAGCGGGCCTGGGCCGCCGCCGCCGTCAGAGGCGGCTCAACCCGGTCTGCAAAGAGGAAATACGCCTCGCTGTCCTGCATCTGCCTGTACAGCATCAGCCAGTCCTCTCCGTCGCAGCGGCGCAGCGCGACGGGTCCGTTGGTCCAGTTGGTCATAGTCTTCCCTCCAAGAGCGCTCTGGCCCGCTCGCCGTCGGACATAACCTGGGCACGCAAAGCCTCCACGCTGTCAAATCTCGTCTCCGGGCGCAAAAACTCCAACAGCTCCACCCGGATGGGCTGATGGTAGAGGTCGCCGTCAAAATCCAGCAGCCAGGGCTCTACATTTGCGCGCTTGCTGTCCTCCACCGTAGGGCGCAGCCCAATATTGGTCACGCCGATGCGTTTTTCGCCGTCCGGCAGCGTCACCCGCGCCGCATAGACGCCCTTGCGGGGCACCAGCAGCTCCGGCGCGATGGGAAGGTTTGCCGTTGGAAAGCCCAGCCGCCGGCCCATTTGCTTGCCGTGCTCCACGATGCCGGTAATCAGGTGCGGGTGGCCCAGCATTCGATTGGCCGCCGCCAGGTCGCCGGATTCCAGCGCCGCGCGGATGCGGGTGGAGCTCACAGGCTCAGCGCCGTCCAGCACCGGCGGGACGATCACGCACTCGACGCCGTGGGCCGCGGCGTAGTCCCTCAGGCCCTCCGCATTGCCCTGGGCCCGGTCGCCAAACCGAAAATCCGTCCCACAGACCAGGCCCTGGGCCTGGTACTGCCCCAGCAGGCGGGCGGCAAACGCCTCCCAGGGGGTGTGCATCATCTGCGCGTCGAAGGGCAGCACCAGTACCTCGTCCATGGCGTACTGCGTCCGCATGAGCCACACGCGCTCTTCCAGCCGGTTAATCTGCGGCGCTGGCTTGCCCAACAGGTCGCCCGGGTGGCGGTCAAAGGTCAGGCCCGCGGCGCTGACGCCCTTCCGCAGCGCTATCTCCCTGGCCGTCCGCAGCAGGGCACCGTGGCCCCGGTGGACACCATCAAAAAATCCCAACGCGATGATTCGCATGGTCATGACACCTCAAAAAAACTTTTTACTGTAATGATCTGACCCGCCTCATAGCGGCCCAGCGCCAAAAAGCTCCCGCCGGCACCGTAGACGCGGCAGCGTCCCTCCCCTTCCCCGGGGATGGGGTTGCCGTTGCGCACGCGGCGCTCTGCCTCGCCATCGATGTGAACAGCCGGATAGCCCTCAAAGAGCGTATCCAGGCGCAGGACATACTGTGTCGGATCGTCACAGGCCAGGAGCTGCTCCATCGTGACCGCCTGCGCCAGAGTATAGCGGCCCGCTGCACTGCGCCGCAGGCTGCTCATACAGCCGCCGCAGCCCAGGGCGCGCCCAATCTCGGCGCAGAGGCTGCGCACATAGGTGCCCTTGCTGCACTTGACGCGAAACACATAATCTTCCCCCGCTCCGCCCAGCAGCTCTATCTCATGAATCACCACCAGACGAGCCTTGCGCTCCACAGTCTTGCCCTGCCGGGCCAGATCATAGAGCCGCTGGCCGTTGCAGCGCACGGCCGAATACATGGGCGGGCACTGCATCTGGGGCCCCACCAGGGCCTCCACCGCCGCCTTGACCTGCTCATAGGCTGCCGTCACAGGATGAGTCGCCAGCGTCTGACCGGTGGTATCCTCGGTATCGGTCTGCAAGCCCAGGCGCAGGCCCGCAATGTACTCTTTGTCCCCGCACTCCTCGAAAAACTGTACCCCGCGGGTAGCGCGGCCCAAAAACACCGGCAGCACGCCCGTCGCCATAGGGTCCAGGGTCCCGCCGTGGCCGACGCGGCGCTCATGGAACACCCCGCGCAGCTTCGCAGCCACATCAAAGCTGGTCCAGCCGGCGGGCTTGTCTACGACAACAATCCCCGTCACAGGCCGATCTCCCCGGCCAGGGCCTTGAAGGCGGGCATGGAGCGGCGGATGGTCTCGGGGCTGACACAGTAGGCAATGCGCACATAGCCCGGGCAGGCGAAGCTGCTGCCGGGTACCAGCAGCAGGTGGTGCTGTTTGGCATGGGCTACAAAGGCCGCCTCATCCTCCGGCGTCTTGACGAAGAGATAAAACGCCCCCGCCGGGTAGACGCACTCGTAGCCCAGCTCCGTCAGGCCGTCGTAGAGCAGTTTGCGATTAGCGGCATAGGCCGCCAGATCCGTCTTTTCGTCCACACAGCGAGCCACGACGCGCTGCATGAGGCTCGGCGCGTTGACGAAGCCCATAACCCGTCCCGCAATGCTGGCCGCAGACTGGATCAGCTCTGCCTCGTCCATCTCGGAGGGCAGCACCAGATAGCCGATCCGCTCGCCGGGCAGGGACAGGGACTTGCTCCAGCTGTAGCAGACCATCGTGTTGGCATAAAAATGCGGAATCCAAGGAACCTCAACCCCGTCGTAGGCCAGCTCGCGGTAGGGCTCGTCGGAGATAAGGTAGATGGGCTGGCCGAACTCCAGGCTCTTGCTCTCCAAAACAGAAGCCATGGCCGCCAGCGTCTCGGCGGAGTAGATCGCGCCGCTGGGATTGTTGGGCGTGTTGACGATCACAGCCTTGGTCCTGGGCGTAATCGCCGCGGCCAGCTTCTCCAGATCCGGCTGGAAGGAGGGAATGTTGGCCGGGATGACCACCAGATTGCCGTCGTAATTGTTTACATAATTCTTATACTCTACGAAATATGGCGCGAAGGTGATCACCTCGTCGCCGGGATTGAGCAGGACTTTGAGGATGATGTTCAGCCCGCCGGCGGCGCCGACGGTCATCAGGATGTTTTGTGCACCATAGCTGGTGCCAAAGCGGCGGTTCAGGGAGTCCGCCACCGCCTGGCGCACATCCTCGAAGCCGGCGTTGGACATATATCCGTGGAGCATCAGGTCGTCCTCATGCTGCAGGATGTCGATGGCTGCGGCGTTGACCGCCGCTGGGGATGGCACGCTGGGGTTGCCGAGGGAGAAGTCGAAAACGTTCTCGGCGCCGAATTCAGCAGCCATCTGCTTGCCCTCTTCAAACATCGCCCGGATGACGGAGTTGTTCTGGGCCAGGGTCTGCATTTTTGTAGAGATCATGGTAAAAGCGCTCCTTGTGCGTGAATTTCGTATATCTTAGATACTATACCACAAATCATCTCCGGACGCAAGGTTCTCCCCCTGCGCTTGCATCCCGTGCTCTGAGGTGCTATGATAGGATTATCATACC
>CALWWH010000112.1 GCA_944385195.1 uncultured Oscillospiraceae bacterium
GGGGAAACAGTGGTTGGCATCTATGGAATCATTCGTGAATTTCCGAGCGAAAAAAGCCCGGAAACGGTTGATGCCACTGGCTTTTCGCCAGTGGCATCTATACCGTTTTGATTTTATGGTGACCCGCCGGCGATTCGAACGCCGGACCCATTGCTTAAAAGGCAATTGCTCTGCCAGCTGAGCTAGCGGGTCAAATGGCTGGGATGGCAGGACTCGAACCTACGAATGCCAGAGTCAAAGTCTGGTGCCTTACCACTTGGCGACATCCCAAAATAGACTCTGGGACTATGAAAAACGCTCCCTCGTGGAAGCGCAATCAATTAAAATGGGGTGGATAATCGGATTCGAACCGACGGCCTCCAGAGCCACAATCTGGCGCTCTAACCAGCTGAGCTATATCCACCATATATGGCACGCCAGAAGGGACTCGAACCCCTGACCTACTGCTTAGAAGGCAGTTGCTCTATCCTGCTGAGCTACTGGCGCATATTGGAGCGGGTGATGGGAATCGAACCCACGCGACCAGCTTGGAAGGCTGGGGTTCTACCATTGAACTACACCCGCATCGAATCAGCCTTTGTATATTACCACACGGGGCGCAATTTGTCAAGAGATTTTTGCCAGCAGCCGGGGAGAATTATCGGAAGCAGGCAGGTTTTCCCATAGAAAAGCCTTCGCAATTTTTGACCGACGCATCCCTCGCCGTAAAAACCCGCTCTGCGGCGCCCTTGACCAGCCCGCCAGTCCTTGGCGCAAAAACAAGGTCATTTCCCTATCTCATGGACCAGTTTGGACATCTCCTTGCGTTTTTTCACCCGGAGCACATCCCCCGCCGCGGCGTAGCCCAAGGTGATGACCAGGCGCACCGGAGTGTTGAGCCCGCAGATGGCCCGTATCTTGCCGTCGTCAAACCAGCCGAGAATGCAGCTGCCCAGCCCCTGGGCAGTGGCCTCGGCGGTCAGATAAGCCGCGGCAATGCCGATGTCAATGGAGCGATAGTCGTTGCCCTTGAGCTTGGCGCCCAGAGCCGCGCTGGCAACATAGGGCTGCTCAGAGATCACCAGTATCACCGGCGCCTGGGCGGCGAATTGATTCAAGTCCATGCCCGCTGCGGCAGCCGCCACCTGTTTGGCTGCCTTCCCCTTACAGACGGTAATGTGGTAGGGCTGACCATTACAGGCAGAGGGCGCAAGACGGCCAGCCTCTAAAATGGCTTGCAGCTTTTCTTCCTCCACCGGACGCAGTGGGTCGTACTTGCGGCAGGACTGCCGCTGCTGGGCAATCGTGGTAAAATCCATTGCAAAACCTCCTTAGACGTTCTCGGCCCAGTTAGGCGCAGCCGATCTAAAGCAAAAGCATTGAAAGCTGCCACCGTTTTCTATCCGCTGCCCGCACGTTTGGCGCGTGATGATGGAAAACAATATTTACAAAGACACCGCAGCCAAATGCGGCTGCGGTGTCCTCACAGAGCAACTTATTCAGCGTCGGTGGAGTAGACAACCTCGTCCTCGCCCTCAACGTCCTCTTCTTCCTCGGTCTGAGCAGGCTCAGCGGTCAGCAGCGCACGGATAGACAGGCTGATGCGCTTGGCCTCAGCATCAATTCCGATGATCTGACAATCGACTTCCTGGCCCTCAGCCAGAACGTCCTCGGGCTTGCCGATGCGGCGGTCTGCAATCTGGCTGATGTGAATCAGACCATCGACACCGTCGATGATCTCGGCAAAGGCGCCGAACGTCATCAGCTTGACGATCTTCGCATGGACAACATCGCCCACCTTGTAGTTGTTCAGGAAGATATTCCAGGGGTTCGTCTCAGCGGTCTTGTAGCCCAGAGAGATCTTCTTCTTCTCTGGATCCAGCGCGATGACGAAGACATCGATCTCATCGCCGACCTTGACAACCTCAGCTGGATTCTTAATGCGGCGCCAGCTGAGCTCGGAAACATGAACCATACCGTCCACACCGCCGATGTCCACAAAGGCGCCATAGCTGGTCAGGCTCTTCACGGTGCCGTGATATTTCTTGCCGACCTCGATCTCGCTCCAGATCTTCTCAATCGCTGCGCGGCGCTCCTCCGCGGCAACGGCGCGGATGCTGCCGACCACGCGGCGGCGGCTGCGGTTGACCTCAGTGATACGCATCTTGACGGTCTTATGCAGCATCACAGACATATCGCCGTCCTTGGGAACGCCAGTCTGGCTGGCAGGGATAAAGACGCGAACGCCCTTGACCGAGGCGACCAGGCCGCCCTTATTGATGTCGACGATGGTGCCCTCGACCACGTCCTTATTCTCGTAGGCAGCCTCGACAGTATCCCACATTTTTGCGGCATCCAGACGCTTCTTCGACAGCATAACCGTGCCCTCAGCGTCATTGACGCGGACAACATAGACCTCAATCTCGTCGCCAATCTTAAACAGATCCGCAGGCTTGACCGTAGGATCCTCGCTCAGCTCGCTGGTAGGGATGTAACCTGCATGCTTGGTGCCCAGGTCAACATAAACCTCGGTACCGGCAATACCAGTAACGATACCCGTGACCTTATCTCCCGAATTTATTGTCTTGAGGGACTGCTCCAGCAGAGCCTCAAAATCCTCAGTCTGGGCAGTCTCCATTTTGATTTCGTCGTTCATGTTTCCAACAACCTCCTTAATGATCCACGCCGGGGTAGACGCGCCCGCCGTGACGCCGATCGGAAAGTCCGCTTTGCGAAGCTCATCTGGCAGCTCGTCCGCCTGTTCGATAAATACGACCCTGCCGCAGTGCTCCTGACAGATCTGTGCCAAGTGCCGCGTATTGGCGCTGTTGCCGTCTCCGATTACGACCATTGCCTCACATGCCTGGGCGAGTTGTCTCGCTTCTCTCTGCCTATTTTCCGTAGCATAACATATTGTATCAAAAAACTCGGCGTTTGTACACTCTTTTTTTATTAAATTCGTGCAACAATTCCACATTTCTTCGATGGATGTGGTTTGGCATACCAAAGTCAAACGGTTTTTATCTCTTTCATTCATTCGGAGGAGTATTTTTTGCAATTCTTTGTCATTTTCTACAATTGTGCAATCCTGGCCCCAGCCTGCTATCGCCATGACCTCCGGGTGATGGGGAGTACCGAGAATCAGAATCTTCCGTCCGCGAGCGGTGGCGTCCTCTACAATGCGGTGGATGCGCTTGACATACGGGCAGGTCGCGTCAACAATCGGATTGCCCTGGGCCGCCAACTGCTGCATCACCGCACGTCCCACCCCGTGGGCGCGGATGACGACCGTTGCCTGGGGGGGAGCCTCCTCGGGCCGGTCGATGACCTGCACTCCCATGGCTTTGAACTTATCCACCACATGGCGGTTGTGGATGATGCTTCCCAGGGTGACGACCTCGCCTTCCCCTGCGGCCCTCTCCACCAGCTGCACAGCCCGGTCGACGCCGAAGCAATACCCGGCGGTCTTCGCCAGACGCACGCTCATGCTTTCGCTCCCAGACTATAGATGGCAGCCATCATCTCTGTGGTCGCCGTTTGCATCTCCTCAGAGGTCATGCGGCGGCCAGCGGCCGTGATCTGATAGGCCTCGCCAAAGACTACCTTTATCGGGCGGAACAACTTCTTCCGCTGGGTGACGT
>CALWWH010000113.1 GCA_944385195.1 uncultured Oscillospiraceae bacterium
GGCGAAGCCGTACTCCCCCTTGGCACGCTGGTTGTTGCCGTAGATCAGGTCCATGTTCCTGGCCCGGAACACGGCGGGGATGTTGATGCCCTGGGGGCAGCCCTTTACGCAGTACTGGCAGCCTGTGCAGGGGATGCTGGGGATGGCCTCCAGCGCCTCCCTGGCCTGGGAGAGGATGTCCCGCGCCTGGGGGGTGAGGGGGGCAAAGTCCTTCATGGTGGAAAGGTTGTCCTCCATCTGCCCCAGGGTGGACATGCCCGAGAGCACGGTGATCACCCCTTCCAGGGAAGCGGCGACCCGCAGGGCCCAAGAGGGCAGCCCCTTGTCTGGGGCGGCGGCCTTTAAAATCTCCGCCACGGGCTGGGGCGGGGCAGCCAGCAGGCCGCCCTTGACCGGCTCCATGATGACCACGGGCTTGCCGTGCTTGCGGGCCACCTGGTAACATTTGCGGGACTGGACCGAGTCGTCCTCCCAGTCGGCGTAGTTGATTTGCAGCTGCACAAACTCCATCTCCGGGTGCTCGGTCAGAACCTTGTCCAGCAGCTCCGGGCCGTCGTGGAAAGAAAAGCCCGCGTGACGCACCAGACCCCGGGCTTTCTTGTCCAAAATCCAGCCAAAGCAGTCCAGCGACTCGTACTTCTCGATGCTGTGGCTGTTGATGTCGTGCAGAAGGTAGTAGTCGAAGTACTCCACCCCGCAGCGCGCCAGCTGGGCGCTGAAGACCTCGTCCCGCTGGGCCAGGGTGCTGAAAAAGCCGCTGTGGAGCTTGGTGGCCAGGGTGAAGCTCTCCCGGGGGTGCCGGTCCACCAGGCAGGTCTTGACGGCGGCCTCGCTCTGGGCCCCGACGTACATCAGGGCCGTGTCGAAATAGGTAAAGCCCCGCTCCAGGAAGGCGTCGACCATCTGCTCGAGCTGCTGAAGGTCGACGGGGGAGCTGGGCTCGCTGCCCAGCTGGGGCAGGCGCATGAGGCCGAAGCCCAGTTTCTTGTTGCTCATGAAAATACCTCCTAATGCTTCCCGCGGCCATGGCCGCGGCAGGCAAAGCTGTGATTCTCTTATACCATATATACCACAGGCCCGGCCCCAGGTCAAGGGCTTTCCAGCCCGTATTGACAGGCCCGCCCCGGGAGGGTATAATAAAGCCCATGAGCAAAGCCCATAAGCCGGAGAAAAGGAGCGTGTGCCATATGAGCACGGAGCAGATCGCGTACAGCGAGCCGGCCGAAGAGAGCCTGGCCCAGCAGGCCCGAGAGGCGGCGGAGGAGCTGATCACCCTGGCCCGGCTGCGCCCGGGGCAGATCCTCGTCGTGGGGTGCAGCACCAGCGAGGTGCGCGGGGCGAGGATCGGCACCGACTCGGCCCCCCAGACGGCCGCGGCGCTCTTCGGGGCCATCCAGGCCGTCTGCCAGGCCCACGGGGTCTATCTGGCCGCCCAGTGCTGCGAGCACCTCAACCGCGCCCTGGTCATCGAGCGGGCGGCGCTGCCCGGGGCAGAGCCGGTCAACGCCGTGCCCCGGCCCAAGGCCGGCGGTTCCTTCGCCACGGCGGCCTATGCCGGGCTGCGGGAGCCCATCGTGGTCGAGCATCTGCGGGCCGACGCCGGGCTGGACATCGGCGGCACCCTCATCGGTATGCACCTGCGGGAGGTGGCCGTCCCCGTGCGGCTGCGGCGCAGGCAGATCGGCCAGGCGCTGGTTTTGGCGGCCCGGACCCGCCCGAAGTTCATCGGCGGGGCCCGCGCCGAGTACGACCCGGCGCTGCTGTGAGCGCCGCAGCTATAGCAGCGATAAAGGAGTGAGCCTATGCCCCAGAACTATCTCTCCCGCCCCCGGGTGCTGAGCCCCCAGGAGGCGGATCTGGCCCAGACGCGGGTGCTGCTGGAGTACACCCTGCGCCGCAACGAGCGGCACAACGAGGAGCTGGCCGAGCTGCTGGATCACCTGCCCGAGCAGGCCCGCGAGAAGCTGCTTTTGGCCATCGGCATCTTCGAGGCTGCCAACGTGCAGCTGCGGGAGGTGCTCAGGGACATCGACGGAAAGGAGCGCTGAGCTTGGCCCAATCTCACCAGCCCCAGGACACAAAGCGCCGCCTCAACCGCCTCAACCGCGTCATCGGCCACCTCCAATACGTCAAGCGCATGATCGAAAACGACGAGGACTGCGCCAATGTGCTCGTGCAGATCACCGCGGCCAAGTCCGCCCTCAACGGCCTGGGCAAGGAGATCATCTCCGAGCACATCGAGCGCTGCCTGGCCCAGGCCGCCGGCGGCGACGGCGAGGCCATCGACGAGTTCCGCAAGGCCGTGGAAAAGTACCTGTAGCGGCGGCAAGGCCCCGCCCCCCAGGGGGGCGGGGCCTTGGTTTCGGGCAGGGGTTATTTTTGCTCCTTGGGCTGAGCCTCGGACGGCTTTTCGGACTGCTCCTTGGACTGCTCCTTGGATTGCTCCTTGGACTGCTCCTTGGACTGCTCTGCCATCTGGTTTACGCGCTCCTGGATCTGCTGGGGCAGCTGACGGGGCACGGGGAAGAGCTTGGCGTTGATGACCGGCTCGGCAAACTTGAGCATGAACTCCACCGTCCGGATAAAGGCCGTGGGGTCGAGGACCTCGAAGACGTCCTTGCGGGAGTGGATCTCCGCGCCGCCCTTGGGGGCCAGACGGGCGAAGGTCATGGCCGGCACGCCGGGGGCGGCGAAGGAGCTGGAGTCGGAGGAGTACATATCCACGCTGGTGGTGATGGGGAAGCCCTCCATGCGGCCCAGGAAGTCGATGTGCTTGGCCACCATGTCGTCGCAGGAGCAGACGGCCTTCTCGTAGCCCAGGAGGGTGCCGGTCATGTCCACGTTGATGTTAAAGAGGGTCTTGGCAAGCTCCTCCTTGTGGGCCTCGCAGTAGGCTTTGGAGCCCCGCAGGCCGATCTCCTCAGAGCCGCACCAGAGAAACTTCACGCTGCGCCGGGGCGGGTTCTTGGCAAAGTGCTGCATGATCTCCATGATGGTCAGCGAGCCGGTGCCGTTGTCCCATGCCCCGGTGCTGTAGATGACCGAGTCGTAGTGGGCCGAGAAGACGACAATCTCCTCGGGCTTGTCGGTGCCCGGGATGCTCGCCACCACGTTGTGGGAGGTGCCCTTCTTGCCGCCGTCCTGCTTTAGGACGATGCTCACGCGCTCGGGGGCCAGGCGCAGCAGCTTCTGGGCCTCGGACATGTGGATGAGCACGCCGGGGAAGTTGGTCTCGTCGCCGCTTTTGCGCCGCTCATTGCGGGTGCGCAGCTCCCGGACCATCTCGGGGGGATCGTAGATGGAGCCGTAGCAGGCGATGTAGCCCAGGGCGCCGGACTTGTGCATCCGCTCGAGGACCTCGGGCTTGGCCGTGCCGCTGAGCAGGAGGATCTTGCCCTCGGCGTCCAGGAGATTGGCCTCCAGGCCGTCTTCGATGTACAGCAGCGGGCCGGAGATCCCCTCGTCGGGGGTGTTGCCGGACTTGCCGATGCCGATGCAGTGGATGGGGCCGCCCTCCGGGCCGGCGGCGGTCAGGCTGGCCTGAAAAATCTCCGGGGTGTCGATCTCAAAAGACTCGATCACGGCCTCTACGCCGGCCTTTTCGCACTCGGCCCGGATCAGTTCCGCCGCGGCCAGCTCCTCGGCGGTGCCGGCGATGCGGGTGAAGCTCAGGCGCCTGAGAATCTCAAAGGCGCGCTCTTTGCAGATGTCCATGGGGATACAGCTCCTTTGTGTTTGTTTTGATGCATATAGTATAGCACCCTAAAGCGCCTTTGTCAGTATGTAAATTGGGATTTAACTATTCAATCCTCAAAAACCATTGATTTTTCAAGGCTTCACGCCTGTTTTTCATTCAAACCTTATCTGTTT
>CALWWH010000114.1 GCA_944385195.1 uncultured Oscillospiraceae bacterium
GCGGGAGGCAGTTAGCCGCCCGCGTTTTGTGTTACGAACTCAGCTTTATCTCTCATCCGCTGCCTTGCGGCATGCCGCACAGCGACCGTAGAAGACCAGAGCGTGGCTATCAACCTGCGCCCCGGTCCGCTGGGCGACCTGGGTATCCAGATCCTCCGGCAGGGTTAAGCAGAACACGTCTTCTACACTGCCGCAGTCACGGCAGATCAGGTGCTCATGAGGCGTGACTCTTGCGTCATAGCGCTCGAAGCCGTTGACAAAGCCCACGGAGATGATCTCGCCCCGCTGCTTGCACTGGGCCAGATTGCGATAGACCGTGCCCAGGCTCATGTCGGGATACTCCAGCTTCAGCTGCTGGTAGACCCAGTCGGCAGACGGGTGAGAGGTGGTGCTGCGCAGACAGGCGAGTACTGCCTCACGCTTGCGGCTGAATTTTCCGGTGGCTGCCATAGGGCGTTCCTCCATGATTAAGAATGGTTCTTAATATGATTCTACCACCAATGCCGTTAAATTGCAAGTCATTCCTGAAGTAATTTTTGCCAATTTCTGCGACAACCGAAGACTTTGCAAATCGTCACAGTTGTGCTACAATAAAGACGATATCATACTTGGAGGATATACAAATGAACGATTATATGGCCCCAAAGCTGGATGAGGCCGCCATTGGCGCCATCAGTGCCGCCGGGCTTGCCCATGTGGGCGACGCGGTTCTGGAGCTGATGGTACGCACCTGGCTCTGCCAGCAGGGCAAGGCCACCAGCGGCGGCCTCCACCGCGCCAGCGTGCAATATGTCAACGCCGCCGCCCAGGCCGCTGCCATGGATAAGCTCCTGCCGGAGCTGACCGAGGAGGAGAACCAGCTCTACCACCGCGGGCGCAATGCCCACACCCACGCCGCCCCCAAGGGCGTTAGCCCCGGCCAGTACGCCCGGGCCACGGGGATGGAGGCCCTCTTTGGCGGGCTCTACCTGGCAGGGAAGCGAGCCCGCGTCAACGAGCTGTTCGCCTTGATGATGGAGGGAAGCCATGCCCTTTGATGCAGTATTCCTTACGGCGGTGACTGCGGAGCTGGCCCAAGCTGTAGGGGCCCGGGTGGATAAAATTAACCAGCCCACCCGGGAGACGGTGATTTTGCATCTGCGCAGCCAGGCGGGCAGCTGGAAGCTCCTGATCGACGCCAATACGGGACATCCGCGCCTGCATTTTACCACGGAAACCTATGAGAATCCTGCCGCTCCGCCGATGTTCTGCATGCTCCTGCGCAAGCATCTCTCCGGCGGGCGGCTCCTGGAGCTGCGCCAGGAGCCCATGGAGCGTGTGGTGGAGATGGTCTTTGCCTGTACCGATGAGCTGGGCGATCCGGTTCAGAAGCGGCTGGTGCTGGAGCTCATGGGCCGCAACTCCAACCTCGTCTTAGTGGATGGGGATGGGCGCATCCTGGACTGCCTGCGCCGGGTTGATTTTGAGATGTCCGAGCAGCGTCAGGTTCTGCCGGGCCTGTTCTATGAGCTGCCTCCCAGCCAGGGCAAGCAGATCCCTCAGCAGACCCCCGCCTCCTTGGTAGAAAGTCAGCTGGCGCGGGGCCAGGGGCCCTTTGACCAGTGGCTGCTGGACCATTTTTCCGGTCTGAGCCCCCTCATCTGCCGGGAATTGAGCCACCGTCTCACCGGCAGCACCTCCACAGAGCTGGGCAGCTTGAGCAAAGAGCAGAAAATCGCCATTGCTGCCAAACTTTCTGAGCAGTTTGCAGCGCTGAACGGCCCATTTACCCCGGTTTTGCTGCGCAAAGAGGGCAAGCCGAAGGACTTCTCCTATACCAATATCGACCAATACGGCGCATATATGACCCAGGAGACCTGCCAGAGCTTCAGCGCGCTGCTGGACAGCTTCTACACCGCCCGGGACCGCGCCGAGCGGATGCACGCCCGCACCTCGGCGCTGCAAAAGCAAATCAGCAATCTCCGCGCCCGCACGGCCCGCAAGCTGGAGAACCAGCGCAAGGAGCTGGAGGCCACCTATGACCGCGAGTCCCTGCGGCAGAAGGGCGACCTGGTGACGGCGAACCTGCATAACATCACCAGAGGCCAGACGATGCTGGAGACGGAGAACTTCTATGATCCCGACCTGGCCATGATTCGCATTCCCCTGTCCCCGACGCTCTCCCCCCAGAAGAACGCGGCGAAGTATTATAAAGACTATGCCAAGGCCAAGACCGCCGAGTCCGTCCTGACGGAGCAGATTGCCAAGGGCGAGGTGGAGCTGGACTATCTCTCCAGTGTCCTGGACGAGCTCAGCCGCGCGGAATCAGAGCGGGATGTGAACGAAATCCGGCAGGAGCTGACCGAGGGCGGCTACCTGCGCCAGCAGCGGCAGAAGAGCGGCAAGGCTCCCAAGCAGGCCAGGCTGCGGCCCCGGCACTTCCGCTCCAGCGAGGGCTATGACATCTATGTCGGCCGCAACAACCGCCAGAATGACCAGCTGACGCTCAAGGACGCCATGAAGCGGGATCTGTGGTTTCACACTCAGAAAATCCATGGCAGCCACGTCATCATTGATTGCAGCACCGGCCAGCCCGGGAAGGACACCCTCCGCCAGGCGGCACAGCTGGCGGCCCAATTTTCCCAGGCGGCGGAGGGGCAGAACGTCCCTGTGGACTACACGGCCGTTCGCAACGTCAAAAAGCCAGCGGGCGCCAAGCCGGGCATGGTCATCTATGACCACTATCAAACCCTCTACGTGACGCCGGACCCGGAGTGGGCGGCGTCTGCGGAGGTCAAGTGATGGAGCGCTGGGATGCTTACACGGCTGACGGGATGTTGACGGGAGAGATTCTTGTCCGGGGAGAGCCAATCCCCGCCGGGCGCTACCATCTGGTGGCGGAGGTGCTGGTGCGGCACGCCGGGGGGCGATGGCTGCTGATGCAGCGCGACCCAGGAAAGGACTTCTGCCCCGGTTTCTGGGAGGCCAGCGCCGGGGGCTCCGCCCTGGCGGGGGAGGATGCCGTCACCGCGGCCCGCCGTGAGGTTTTAGAGGAGACCGGGCTGCAGATCCGCGATCTGCGGCCGATCTACCGGGAACGGGGCGAGGGCTACCTCTTTGCGTACTTTGCTGCCGTCACCGACGAGGACCCTGCTGCGGTTACATTGCAGCCGGGGGAGACGGTGGGATACCGCTGGGTGGACGATGATACGCTGCGGCAGCTCATCGCCGGCGATGAGACGTGTATGCATGCACGAATGCTGCGGGCAGCAGGAATCCTCGGCCCGTCAAGGACGCGGTTACTTTAGGAACAACAGGAAAATCGACCCATTAAGGAGGATACAAAATGAAAATCTACTCTGTCATGGATCCCGAATTCAAACCCTACGGCCAGATTTTGGAGGGATATGACACCCGGCAGCTGCTGGAGGCGATGAAGGCCATTGCGATGCCCCAGAGCGGCACTGCCTATGAGCCCAGCATCGCTGCTCTGGAGGCCTGCGGCATTTTCGCCCAGATGCAGGATAATGTCTACGGCGGTATGCCTGTGCAGCTGGGCATGTGCTGGGGCTACAACACAAAGCTCAACTGCCTGGAGTACCATCGCGACAGCGAGGTCAACGTCGGCACCGGCGACTTTGTCCTGCTGCTGGCCCTGCGGGAGGAGATCGAAGGCGGCAGACTAGATACCTCCAAGGTCAAGGCGTTCCGCGCTCCCGCCGGCGTCGCCGTCGAGGTCTATGCTACCGCTCTGCACTATGCGCCCTGCCATCTCAGCGCCGAGGAGGGCTTCCGCGTGGCCGTTGTTCTGCCCAAGGGTACCAATACGGACAAGCCCGCCATCGTAAATAAGAACGCAGAAGACGCGCTCCTGTGGGCCCGCAACAAGTGGCTCCTGGCCCATCCGGAGAGCAGCGAGGCTGCCGAAGGGGCTTGGATAGGTCTGGTAGGAGAGAACGTCGATATCGCAGGCTAGAGCTTGCGTTCATCCATATCAGAAGACGATTGTTAAGGAGGACAGTATTATGAGCGTTGGACAGTTTATGAAACGAGCTGCGGAGCGGGATTATTCCAAGCCCTGGGCCGCCCAGGGCACCTTCCCCTGGATCTTTCAGCAACCCAAGCCGCCCATAGAGGGCCGGCCCCACAGTGTATGTGAGAACTACATCCGCTGCGTCAAGGGCGAGCAGCCCTGGTGGATGCCGGCCTATTCTGTCGAGTCCAACATCATCTGGCCCGACACCATGGAGGAGCACCCTGTTCCTGAGTTCGACGGCTTCGACTGGTGGGGCGTTGACTGGGTGATGGTTGAGGCGGCTGGCGGGATGATCACCCGTCCCGGCAGCTGGATCATTACGGACTTTGCCCGGTGGAAGGAGCAGGTGGAGTGGCCGGACCTGTCGGTTGTAGACTTCGCCGCCGACGGCAAAAAGATCCAGGCCGCGCTGGACCCGGACCGCCCGCATATCTATGAGTGCGTGGAGGGCATCTTCGAGCGCCTGCATGAGATGCTGCCCTTCGACGAGAGCCTTCTGGCTTTCTATGAGGAGCCGGAGGCGCTGGAGGAGTTCTTCCAGAAAATGGCTGACTACAAGATCGAGTCCTGCGGCAAGATTTTTGAGTACTACGGCCGGGTCGACGGCGTGCTCTACCACGACGACTGGGGGACCCAGCGGGGCGGCTTCTTCTCCAACGAGATGTTCCGCCGGCAGATCATGCCGGCCACCAGCCGCTTTTTGAAGTACGTCAAGGAGCAGGGCAAGTTCATCGAGCTGCACTCCTGCGGAAAGAATATCCAGTACGTCCCTGAGATGATCGAGATGGGCATCGATATGTGGACGCCGCAGGAAGGTATCAACGAGCCGGATTTCCTCTACGAGACCTACGGCGACAAGATGACCTACGCCTTCGGGCTCACCATCCCCAAGGGCTCTGCGGAGGGCGAGATCCGCAGGCGGGTGCGGGACTTTGTCGACCACTACGGCCCCAAGGGCCGCGTCATGGCTTGGCTGCGGACGGATTTTGGCGACCCGACCCAGGGCGCCATTGCGCAGGACGAGCTGTTCCACTATTCTTACGAATTTTACAACAAGCTCTACCGGAGATAAGGAAGGATCCCATGACCAACAAAGAGATTGTCTGCCAGTTTGTGCAGACGGTCTTCAATGAACACGACCTGTCCAGGGCGGCGGAGTTCATCCGCCCGGACTATATCCAGCACAACCCCGGGGTGGGACAGGGGCTGGAGGGCTTTGTGAAGGCTTTTACCCAAATGTTTGAACAAAACCCCGGTTTCCGGCAGGAAATCCGCCATGCCATCGCCGAGGATGACCTGGTCTGCATTCACGCCTACGCCTATGGCACAAGCCAAGGGGAGCAGCCGACCAAGGTCATGGACCTCTACCGCCTGGTAGACGGCAAGCTGGCTGAGCACTGGGACGTGCTGCAAAAAGAATAAAATAACAAGGCGCGGAACCGGAGATACTGCTCCGATTCCGCGCCTTGTTGCGCAGACAGATGCCAGGTTGCATGGAACATATTAGACCGCCGGGGGACACGCAGTTGGGGATCAGCGCTCAAAATAGGGCCCCAATTCCTCCGCGGGCACAGGCTTGGCATAGTAAAAACCCTGAGCCATGTCCGTGTAGATGGAATTTAGATAAGCAGCCTGCTCAGCGCGTTCGACGCCCTCGACAATGACGCGTTTGCCCAGCTCGCGGAACAGCTGCAACAGCGTTTGGATAATGATGGCGGCGCTGCGGTTCTCCGGAAGGGTGGCGGTCAAACTGCGGTCGAGCTTGACGATGTCGAAGGGGTATTGCAGCAAACTATACAAGTTGGAGTAGCCGGTGCCGAAGTCGTCCATGTAGATTTGGATGCCCAAGGACTCCAGCGTGTCTAACTGCGCCTTGGCGTACTGCTCGTCGTGAAGGATAAAGCGCTCGGTGATTTCGACCTTTAGCTTCCGGGGCTCTACGCCTTCGCGGGTCAGAATCTCGGCAATCTGCTGGGGCAGATTCGGGTCAAGGAACTGCTGCATGGAGAGGTTCATGGACACAGCTTCCAATCCTGGGTATTTGCCGCTGTTGAACAGACGGCAGATGTCTTCCAACACCAGCCAAGTCAGGTCACGGATGAGACCGCTCTCCTCTGCCAGGGGGATGAACACATCCGGCGGGATGGGGCGGCCGGTTTCGTCAGACAGCCGCAGCAGTGCCTCAGCAAAGCAGAAGAGATCCTTTTTGCAGCAGTAGATGGGCTGGTAGTAAACCTGAAAGTGGTGCGTCTCGATGGCTTTCCGTATCAGATCAATCATGCTGGAGCGGTCGCGGAACTGCTGATCGACCTCTTGGTCGAAACGGACAGGGGCCTGGCGCTTCTTAGCCAAAGTGGTGGCGTATTCCAGGTGCTGGATGATCTCGCTGGCGCTGCCGCTCAGAGACTGGCTGCGCAGCTCCGCGATGGAGCAGGAGAGACGGCAGGCAAACTCACCCAGTGTCCAGGGACTTTGCAGCCGGGTCTCGATTTCTTGCAGCCGGCTGTCGGCCTCGGACTCGCTCCCCAGCGGCAGCAGGATGGTGAAGGTGGTGCCGCCGGTGCGGAAGACCCGAACGTGGGGATAACAGTGGCGGAGATATTTGGAGATTTCGTACAGCAGCGCGTCACCATGCTTATGACTGTAATGAAGGTTAATGTCTGCCAGATTGAGCAGGCAGATCTGGACGATTTGCACGGCCTGATTGCTGTTGCTGCGCAGTTCCAGCTCGGCGACGAACGCTTTGCGGCTGCCGGCGCAGGTCAGGTCGTCGTGCTCCTCTGTATGGCTGTGAAACGAAAGAAAGATCGCCAAGCTGACTAAGGCGCAGATCGTACCATTGAGCAGAACATTGGGGAAGGAAAACTGCAACACGCACAGCAGCAGAACGATCGGCGGAATGCTCCTCATGACGGACACCATTTGGTCACTGATGCTGCGGCGGTTGCGGATGTAGCAAATGCCCAGGAAGGCCAACTCCACCATAAGCAGCAGATAATAGATCGAGTTCCAAGGTCCGCGCTGGTAGTGGCCGTTTTCGTCGAAGTAAAACAGAATGCCGGTGAAGAGGTTGAGCAGCAGGATCAGCAGGGAGATGCTGGTGAGGATGATCAATACTACGACGGCCCGGCGAAGACAGTGTTTATCGTATACATGCTCCAGCATGGCGTCGAAGAGCAGGAAGGCAAAGAAGGAGCAGCAGAAGATACAGGAGAGAAAGTACAGCGTGTTGAGCGCCAGGTTGACCCATACGGGGACTAGGTTTGGGCGGTTTAGCAGGGCGACACAGACGGTGTTGAGGACGATGAGCCCCATCGACAGGACCAGACAGCGGACAAACATTGCTCGCCGCGTGGACTTGGCAATGCAGCGCTCAAACAGACAATAGCGAAAGAACAGCAAAAGCAGAATGCCAAAGGAGTAGAACTCGCCCACCATTGTCCAATCCAGCACCGGAATCACCCCCTGCGTGATGGCGTATACATGGAGACAGTATAGCAGAATTCCCGCTCATATGCAACGGTACGGGGGATTTTTTTGTGAAAAAAAGTCGGAAAATGCGGGATAAAAAAAGTCAAAAAAACTTTGGGAAAGGGCTTGACAAATCGCGACTTTATGGTTATAATAAACAAGCTTTGTTGATGTGCTGGTATAGCTCAGTTGGTAGAGCAGCTGATTTGTAATCAGCAGGTCGGGGGTTCGAGTCCGTCTACCAGCTCCACCTCACACAGCAGGGAACTGAATATGGGGGAATTCCCGAGTGGCCAAAGGGGGCAGACTGTAAATCTGTTGGTTGTCGCCTTCGGTGGTTCGAATCCACCTTCCCCCACCAAAAAGCTCATTGCATCTGCAATGAGCTTTTTTGCTCGATTTTACAAAGAGCACGCTGCCGCGGCAGCGTGCTCTTTGTGTTTGCTGTGCTCAATAAATGGTAAAGCCGCCGTCGACGACCAGGTCTTCGCCGGTGATCATGTTCGACTCCGGGCAGGAGAGGAACAGGACCGCCGCGGCGATCTCGTCGGTCTCGGCAAAGCGGTGGGCGGGGATCTTCTCGATCATGTCGGTCTTGACCTTGCCCTGCCAGGCCTTCTCGCCCATGTAGGTGTTGACCACCGTGGGGGCGACGCCATTGACGTTGATGCCGTACTCGGCCCACTCCAGGGCGCAGACCTTAATCATGCCCACCAGCGCGGCCTTGCTCATGGTGTAGGCCACGTGCTTATTGATGGCGATGAAGTCCGCCTGGGAGGTGACGCAGACGATCTTGCCGCCGCGGCCCTGGACGATCATCTGGTTTGCAACGGCCTTGCAGACGCGGAAGACGCCGATGGCGTTGATGTTTATGTGCTTCTCGATACAGCTGATCTCCGTCTCCGTGGCGCGGTAGAGGTCTACGAAGCCGGGCATGGCTGCCAGGATATCTACCCCGCCGAAGGCCTCGACGACGGCTGCCAGCATACCGTCGACGCTCTCCTGGCTGGTGACGTCGCAGCGGACGCCGATGGCCTTGACGCCGAACTGAGCGGCCAGACGCGCGGCAATCTCGCCGCAGGTGTCTTTCATGTCCACAATGGCAACGTTGGCGCCCTTGCGGGCGTACATCTCTGCCGTGGCCTCGCCAATGCCGCCGGCGCCGCCGACGACAATGGCGTTTTTACCGGTTAGGTCAAAACTGCCGCTCACTTTTTGATATGCGATCATAAAATTGCCTCCAATTATATAGTGGGAAAGGTGATGCTTTTGTAGTACTCGGCCAGCTGGCTGGTTTCGTGCTTGCGGCTGAGGTAGTCGATTCGCGTGCGGACGATTTCGTTGAGGTGCTCGGCGCGGGATTCGTTCTTGTTGCGGTCCCGGATCAGCCCGTTCTCCGCCAGGACGAAGCGCAGCTGCCCCTGCTCATCGCGGACCAGGTCGCCGCCGGCGCCGCAGACGGCGCACTCAAAGGGGAACTGGATGCCGTCCCAGTGGGGTTCACCGCGATAGATCAGGTTGGCGTGGCAATTGGGGCACATGCCCATATCCTCCTCGCCCAGCCAGCCTCGCTCCTCGACGGGAGTTTGAATGGCCTTGATGATGTTTTGCCCCATCTTGCGGGCACGGGCGATCTGCTCCGGGCGCAGCAGGACATTGCCGGGCAGACCGTTGCGGGTGGCAAGCATCTTGTCGACCACCTGGATAGACTGGGTGAACATGGTGGCGCTCATGGCGTCCAGTGTCAGCGTCTGCCAGTCCAGACAGGAGCCGCCGTTGGCAATCAGGCCGCCGACCATGTGCGGGTCCTCCTTGACCTCGCCGATGGCAATGCGGAAAGCCAGCTCATAGGCCAAAAACCGCTGGGCGAACTTCAGATACAGGGAGCTGGGGGTCAGGTCATAGGAGGGAACGCCCATAATGACGCCGTTGCAAGTCTGCATTTCGTTGACGATCTTGTCCATGTCGTCTTTGTTTTTCAGCACGCATCCGCCGTACTTTTCACGCTTGCCCATCTCGACCTCGCCCATCTGGACCGTGCAGCTCTCGCAGCCGATGCAATGCTCGATGTGGTAGTCGAACAGGTTGATCATCTTGCACTCCGCGCCAGATTCCTGACAAGCCAGCAGGGCTTCTTTGACTAAAATCTCGCTGTTACCGCCGTGACGGCCGGCAACAATGCCCAGGACTTTCATATGATGTACCTCCATAATAAAATTCGGTTGCATAATGATATCATAGCATCAGTTTTGCAAAAATACAACGGACAATAGAGACATAAATAGTTAAAAATCGGCATAGGGTGCTGCGAGGTGATGAATGTGCTGATTCATGTGGTCGCGGCCGGGGAGACTCTGACGTCCATTGGACGGCGGTATGGCCTGGCTCCGGGGCTGATCGCCCGGTATAACGGCCTGTCGGAGCGGAATTTCCTGGTGGTGGGGCAGGCGCTGCTGATCCTATACCCGGCGCAGACCTATACGGTCCAGGCGGGGGACACACTGTACTCGGTGGCGGCTAGTCTGGGTACCACACCGATGCAGCTGCTGCAGGACAACCCAAACCTGGGCGGGGTGCCGCTGCTGTATCCGGGGCAGGTCCTGGTCAGCGGCTTTGCCTCGCCCCAGGGGCGGCAGATTGAGGTCATGGGTTACGCGTACCCCGTTGTAGACCGCAGTGTCCTGCGGGAAATCTTGCCTTACGTCTCCGCGCTGGCGCCTTTTACGTATGGCATAGTGCAAGGCGGCGGCGTTGTGCCCCTGGAAGACGAGGAATTGATCGCTCTGGCCCGGGGGTATGAGGCAAAGCCGCTGATGCATCTATCAACGCTGACGGAGGACGGTACCTTCTCCGCCGCCCTGGCCAGTGCGGTCATGCGGGACCCTGAGATGCGGAACCGATTTGCCGACGCAGTCATACAGACGATGCAGGCAAAGGGCTATGAGGGGCTGGATGTAGATTTTGAATATGTCGCCGCCGACGATGCGGCGCTGTATGCATACTTCCTCGGGCAGCTGCGGGAGCGGGTCAACGCTTTGGGCTATGAATTATACGCAGCCCTGGCGCCTAAGGCCTATGCCGACCAGCCGGGAACCATATACGAGGGGCATGACTATGCCCTCATTGGGCAAAATGCCGGCGCCACGCTGCTGATGACCTATGAATGGGGCTACACCTATGGCCCCCCTATGGCGGTGGCGCCCCTGTCCAGCGTCCGCCGGGTGGTAGAGTACGCATTGACAGAGATTCCGGCGGAGAAAATCCTGCTGGGCGTACCAAACTATGCCTACGACTGGACACTGCCCTATGTCTCCGGGAGGTCAAGGGCGCAGTCCATCGGCAATCAGGAGGCGGTGCAGATCGCCGCCCGCCAGGGGGCGGAAATCCTGTTCGATGAGACGGCGCAGACGCCGTGGTTTACCTATACGGATGCCGAGGGGCAGATCCACGAGGTCTGGTTTGAAGATGTGCGCAGTCTGGATGCAAAGCTGGGACTGGTGGAGCAGTACGGACTGCGGGGGGTCGGAGTTTGGAATTTTATGCGGCCCTTCCAGGCGGGGTTTAGTCTGCTGGGTGCGCGGTTTGAGATCAAAAAATAGATGCACAGAAAAGAAAGCGCAGTCCGGTGGTCTTGCGCCTTAATAGCATAGAGTGCGGGAAAAACCAGGGAATACTTGGTTTTTCCCGCATTTTTCTTAGTTGCAAAGGCGCACCGGGCTTGCTGCAAAGCAGGCCCGGTACGCCTTTGTGGGAAGGGCCTCAATCCACAATTTTTGGACAAACCTGCGTGATACTGCCCGCGCCAATGGTGAGCACCACATCGTCTGCGGTGACATTGGCTTTCAAAGCGGCGGCCAGGTCATCCAGGGTGGGGCAGAACTGCGCGCCTTCGATGCGGTCTGCCAGGGCTTTGGCGCTGATATTTAGGGTGTTTTTCTCTCGGGCGGCGTAGATCTCGGTCAGGTAGACCTGATCTGCCAGCTGCAGCTCCCGGACGAAGTCGTCAAAGAAAGCCTGGGTCCGTGTGTAGGTGTGCGGCTGGAAGGCTGCCACGACACGCTTGCCGGGCGCTTTCTCACGGATGGAGCTGAGCAAGGCGTGAAGCTCGCTGGGGTGGTGGTCATAGTTGTCGTAGACGGTCGCACCGTTGCAGAGTCCCTTGTACTCCATGCGGCGGCCGACGCCGGCAAAGCCGCTCAGACCCGCGGCGACGGCCTCACCGGAGACGTCCAGCACCCAGGCGGCCGCCGCTGCGGCCAGGGCGTTGGTGCAGTTGTGACGGCCTACCAGCGGCAGATCCACATGGCAGTAGTACGTGCCCTGCACGAGAATATCGAAGCTGGACCAGTGATTGGTAAAGTTGGTGGCGGTGATGTCGCAGCCCTCGCCCAGGCCAAAGGTCAGCACCCGGCGGTCGATGCCAGCGACGGTGTCCATGGCGTTGGCGTCATCGCCGCTGACGATCACCGTGCCGTCGGCGGGAGTCAGCTCTGCGAAGGCACGGAACGATTTTTTGATGTCGTCCAGATCCTTAAAAAAGTCAAGATGGTCGGCCTCGACATTTAAAATCACGGCTACGGTGGGGTAGAAGTTCAGAAAACTATTGCAGTACTCACAGCTCTCCGCAATAATGACATCGCCCTGGCCAACCCGATGACCGGCGTTGAGCGCCGGAAGAAAGCCGCCAATCATGACGGTGGGGTCCCGCTGGGCCTCCAGGAAGATGTGAGTGGTCATAGAGGAGGTGGTCGTTTTGCCGTGGGTGCCGGCGATACAGATGGCGTTGGGATAGTTCTTCATCAGCTCGCCCCAAGATTGCGCCCGCTCAAAGACGGGGATGCCTGCCTCATGAGCGGCAAGGATTTCGGGATTGTCATCGTGGACAGCGGCGGTGCGGATGACGAGGTCCGCGCCCTTGACCTGCTCGGCCCGGTGGCCGATGGCTACGGGGATACCGCCCTGCTCCAATCGATCGGTGACGGCGCTGCGCTGCTGGTCGGAGCCGGTGATGACCATGCCCCTTCCCTGGAGCACCTGGCCTAGGGCAGACATGGATACGCCGCCAATGCCTACCAGATGGGCATGCTTGCCGGGGACGAGATATTCAGAAATCGGTTGTGTACCGGAAGTGCGTTCAGACATATGCATTCTCCTTACCGAAGACCTTGGCCTTCAATCGCGTTATTATACCGCAATCTTATCACAAATACAAGGTCGAATCTGCGTTTTTTTGCTCACAGAAGCCCTAACTGCCGCAGGGTGAAGATGATGAGGAACAGGGTCAGCAGAGAGAACACGCTAGTCCAGACAACCAACTGGCCCGCCAGCTGCTCGTCGTTGCCC
>CALWWH010000115.1 GCA_944385195.1 uncultured Oscillospiraceae bacterium
CCCTGGACCGCATCCGCGCCGGGGCCGCATACGCTCACGGTGACGGCCCGCAGCGGCGAGCGCAGCAGCGTCATAACCCGCCTGCTGACGGTCCGCAGCACCTCTTATGAGCTCTATGCCACCAAGACCGAGACGGTCTATAACGGCCAGGCGCAGGGGATTGAATGGGCCCTCACCGGCCTGGAGGGAGCCGCAGATCAGGTCACGGTACAGTATTTTCAAGATGGCCGGGCGGTGGAGCCTGTAGAGGCGGGCAGCTACGACTATGTGCTGACCCTGCCCGAGGGGACGGCCTGGGTTGGCAGGAGCGTCCGAGGGCACTTTACCATCCGGCCCCGCCCGGTGACCATCGCGGATCTGCGGCCCCAGGACAAGGTCTACGATGGCAGCACATCCGTAGCCGCATCGGAAATTTTGCTGGACAACGTCCTGGGCGGCGACAGTCTCTGCGCCCTTGGGGAGCTGTATACCGCCGCTGCCTCGGCGGGGGAAACCACCCTCCACATTGGCAGCGTAACCCTCATCGGCGGCGACGCGGGGAACTATTGCTACCAGGACACCGGCTACAGCGAGCCGTTCTGCATCCGCCACAACCGTTTGCAGGGCAGCATTGCCTCCCGGGTCTACGCCTATACCGGGGAGCGGATACAGATCTCAGATTCGGATATCTACCTGATCGACCAGTACGGCCGCAGATTCAGCGACTACCAGCTCAGCTACTACTATCACACCGGCCACGGTCTGGAATCCGTCCCCGCCCTGCTGGAACCGGGCAAGTACACCGTCGTCGCCCGGGGCGGGAGCAACTACACCGGCGGTGCGGCAGCTGCGGTCTATGTAGGGGAGGAGGCGGAACTGCTGAGCCCTGTCAGCACGGACTTTACCTCCGCAGTGGTCATCCTTGAGGACACGGTGCAGTGCTATGGTGCATCCAGCGGCGTCAGTTCCAACGGCACGGTCCGCTATTGGGCCGGCGGCGGCTGGACTGAGACGGCGCCGGAGGAGGCCGGGCGCTATCTGGTCCGCGCGGAGAAATCCGGCGTGGTGGCCTACGGCATCTATCACATTCTCAAGGCCGCCCCGAGCCTGACCTTTACCGCCACGGACGCGGTTTACAATTCCGCGCCCTACGACGGCGCGCCGCAGGGCGATTTTCCGGCGGGGACCTGGTTTAGCTATGACGGCGGGCTTCAGCCGCCCACGCAGGCCGGCGTCCACGTCGTCACAGCCCACCTCCCCGAGACGGCCAACTACACCGCCGGCGCGGTGAGCGTGCCCTATGAGATCACCCCGCGCCCGCTGACCCTTCGCGGCAGGGACTACATCGGTCTGGCCGAAGACGGCGTTGCCCCGGACACCTCCCTGCGGGATGTACAGGTAGCCCCGGAGTATGTGGATGGGATGCCCGTGGGAGCGGTGGCGAATAACTATGTAATTGGCTACGAAATGGGGGACCTTGCAGAAGAGTTTGGCATCCTCAACGCCCCTGTGGATGCCGGTGGCACGGCTGTGGCCTATCTGGGGCAGAGCTTCCGGCTCCTTTCCGCCGGCAGCCCAGAGAAGTCCGAGCAGTGGAGCAGCTCCGATGCAGCCGTTGCCGCCATCGATCCCCACAGCGGTCTTGTGACTGCCGTGGGGGCAGGCAGCTGTGAAATCACCCTGCGCTGCGGCGAGGAAACAGCCGCGCTGACGCTGACCGTTCTGCCCCGGGAGATCCAGGCAGCGGATCAGCACCTGATGACAACCTACGACGGCACAAAAGATGCCGGCACCTATGTCACCTTTGCCAGGCTCGAGGACCCCGCCACCTGCTCTGAGCCCTATGGCGTCCGCCACACCGTTTTGCCGCAGGTAGTGACCTACACCCCGGCAGCGGAGACGGTGAGCTATGGCTCGACCCTTGAGGCCCTGGACTTTGCTCCGGGCAAAGCGGTCTGTGCCGCCCAGGAAAACTCCTGGTTAGAGCCTGGCACATACCCGATCTACGCCGCAGCGGCGGAAGACCTAAACCACCGCGTGCGCATCGCCGACGCAGCCGTCACCGTGCTGCCGAAGGCGCTGACCATCACCGGCGGTTTCCTGGAGGGCAGCGCCGGGGCCACGCTGCGAAAGCCCAACGGCCCCGCCACGGCCCCAGCAGCCGTCGACCCGAACGCCGCCTTCGTCCGTATGGGCTACCGCCTCTATGGCGAGGCGAATCTGGTCAGCGACTACGCCATCCAAGGTCTGGCTGCCGGAGACAACGCCGCGCAGATCATCGACCTGCTCGCGGGCAGCCTCTGCTGCGAGCAATACGTCAGCAGCCCGGTGGGCGAGCCGGAGCCCAAGGATACGCAATACCTGGGCGTTTCGGGCAATTATACGGTCTACTTCGCCCAGGGCGTGCAAATCATCGCCCGCCGGCCGGTAAGCCTGGAGACCCGCAACGACATCGACTTAGAGCTCTTCCGCCTGGATATCCTGCAAGACGGCGCCCTGGCGCCGGACGCAGTGAAAACCATTGAAGCCATGCTGACCAACAACCTCTCCGACCGCCACACAGACGGATTGTCATCGATTTTGGGCGATACGGTAGCGGATCTGGGCATTTACGTCCGCTCGGCGGTGCTCTCTGCCGACCAGTCGCGCATTGACGTCAGCCTGGCGCTGCAAAACGACAACTACACCCTTATGGCCGGGGCAGTGGCGGCTGTTTCGGTGGTCAGTGAGAAGATCGCCATCGAATACGGCACCCTGGGCAGGGGCAGCTCGTCGATCACCGTCTATCAAGTGGACGCAGGCGGCCAGCGCTTAAGCCCCACGGACGTCATCGGCGACGATATCCGCTATCTCATCTACCGCTACGACCCTGCCGACGGCGGCCGGGGCTATGCCTACTACAAGGAGCTGACGCCAGTGCGTGAGGTACAGATGGTCAAGGGTCAAGGCGCCGGGGTCTATATCGCCGACTACAGCAGCCAGCCGCTGACAGCGGGGAAATACGTGATGTTCGCGCTTGCGATGCGGTACACCATCATAGAGTGAGGGATTTGATATGAAACGAGTGATACTATTGACACTGGCGCTGCTACTATGCGTCACCTGGGTTTTGGCTGCGCCGCAGGAAGTAGGCCAGGGCAGCGGGGAGATCACCGACGAGGGCCCAGAGACCGTCCTGCCGCCAGAACCGGAACCAGAACCGGAGCCAGAGCCGGAGCCCGAACCGGAGCCCGAACCGGAGCCAGAGCCAGAACCGGACACGCAGTATCCGTCCGACCCTGAGGATACCATTCCAAGTACCCCGAGCATCCCGAACACCCCGAGCACTCCGTCCGTGCCGCCAACGAGCGCGGGGCAGGAAGACCCCGTCCCGGCGGGGCCTGAGGCCGATCTCTGGCCCCTCTATGCGGACATGAATCCCGACCGCAGCGACTGGTATTATATCTATGTCCGCGACTTGTCCATCGCCGGGGTGGTGGGCGGCTACCCGGACAACACCTACCGCCCGCAGGGGCTGGTAACCTGGGGCGAGGCGCTCAAGCTCATCCTTCTGGCCTGCGGCTATGAGGCCCAACCCGCCCTCACAGCCCACTGGGCCAGCGGCTACGAGGCCGCTGCCCGCCGGGACAGTCTCGTCCCGGCGGGCGAGATCGACCTGGACGCGCCCATCACCCGCCTGGCTTATGCACAGATCGCGGCCAAGGCCCTGAAGCTCGGGCTCAGCGCCGTGGCCAGTCCGTTTGCAGACAGCGACAGTGCGGCCGTGCTGGCCCTGTACGAGGCAAAGATCATCGAGGGCAGCTTTGACGCGGCGGGAAACCGTGTCTTCCTACCAGGGGACTACATCACTCGGGCCCAGATGGCCGCCGTGGTCTGGCGCATCCGGGCATTCCAGGCCGAATAACTCATCCAGCGTCCCAAATCGGTAGCCCTGCTGTTCCCACTGGGTCAGCAGGCGGTCCAAAATCCGGGCATTGGTGGTCGAGGTAGAGTGCAGGAGCACGACCGCCCCGGGGTGTGTGCGGCTGAGAAGCTTTTCCATCGCTGCATCCTCCTCGGGCTGATCGTCTTGCAGCCAATCGACATATGCCAGGCTCCAGAACACCGTTTTGTAGCCCAACTCCTTGGCCATGGCCAGGTTTTCCTCTGAAAATTGCCCCTGGGGCGGGCGATAATACCGAGACATCTCCTGACCGGTGACCTCGCGGTACAGGTCCTCCAGGCCCTTGAGCTCTGCGGTAAAGTCGCCCTGGCTGGCGATGGCGGACATATCCGGGTGGTGATAGGTGTGGTTGCCCACCGTGTGGCCCTCGGCGGCCATGCGGCGAACCAGATCCGGCTGGGTCTGGAGATAATTGCCCACCAAAAAGAACGCCGCCGGGGCATGGTGCGCCGCCAAGGCGTCGAGGATCGGCTCGGTGCAGCCGTTTTCGTACCCTGCGTCAAAGGTGAGATAGATCACCTTTTCCGCGGTGTCGCCCAGATATTTGGCATCGTATTGCTCCAGAACCTCGCTGGATACCGGCGCGGTGGGCGAGGCGCCGGGAGCGGGGAAGCCGAGCCCCCAGGAGGCGGCGGGCACAGCCGCGGCCAGCAATAGGGCAGCCATTTTTTGCAGCATAAAAAACTCCGACCTTTCCGTGGTTTTGCAGCTAGCATACCCGGAAAGATCGGAGTTTACTTTGGAATTATTCGACGCGATAGATATAATTTTCTTTGCGCGGGCTGGCAGTCGGCTCCTCGTCGGGCCAGCCGATGATGCAGTTGCCGATGCCCTCATAGTCGCCCTCAATGCCCCACTGCTTGAGCAGCGCCTTGCCCTCGTCAGAGTCGAAGACCTCCTTGGCCCGGTGAATCCAGGTGGCGCCGAGCCCCACGGCGTGGGCGGCGTTGAGCAGGTTGCCCATGACCGGGCTGCCGTCGTAGATCCAGGTGCCGGTCTTCTCGGCCAGAACCACCAGCACGGCGGGCGCGCCATAGAAGGGGTCGCCGCTGCTGCCCATCACGGCGGCGTTCATCTGGGAGAGCTTTCTGACCATCTCGGGGTTGGTGACGGCGACGATGATGGGCGTCTGACGGTTCCTGCCTGTGGGCGCATAGGTACCGGCTTCCAGGACCTGATTTAGCAGCTCTGTGGGAACGGGATCTGGCTTAAACTTACGCACACTGCGGCGGGTCTTAAGATCTTGAAGGGTCTGATTCATAAAGATAAGCCTCCTTACGATGTGTACTGTCCTTTTCATTATAATAGAAACGTCTTGCCCTGTCAATGTCTGTGTGGTATCATAAAATGAAGGATACACGCAGGAGGGGAGCTTTATGAAGCCCAGAGAGGAAAATTTACAGTATCACATCCACTGCCGCCCCGGTGACGTGGGCGCATACGTCATCCTGCCCGGAGACCCGGGCCGCTGCGAAAAGATTGCGCAATATTTTGACGCGCCGTACCACGTGGGCACAAACCGCGAATATTGCACCTGGACGGGGACGCTAGAGGGCACCAAGGTTTCGGTGGTCTCCACGGGCATCGGCGGCCCCTCCGCCGCCATCGCCATGGAGGAGCTGGCCGCCATCGGCGCCCACACCTTCCTCCGCGTCGGCACCTGCGGCGGCATCGACCTGCCGGTCAAGGCGGGGGATCTGGTCATCGCCACCGGCGCGATCCGTTTCGAGGGCACCAGCCGCGAATACGCCCCCATAGAGTACCCGGCTGTGGCGGACTTTGACTGTGTGCTGGCCCTGCGGGACGCAGCCGCCGCCGCCGGACGCACCGCGCACCTGGGCATCGTCCAGTGCAAGGACAGCTTTTACGGTCAGCACAGTCCGGAGCGGATGCCTGTGGCCCCCCAGCTGCGCTACAAGTGGGAGTGCTGGAAGCGGCTGCATGTGAAGGCCAGCGAAATGGAATCGGCCGCCCTTTTCGTGGTTGCCAACAGCTTGAACCTGCGCTGCGGCAGCGTCTTTCACGTCATTTGGAACCAGGAGCGCCAGGCCCTGGGCTATGATGAGCCCGAGAGCCACGACACCGATCAGGCCGTCCGCACCGGCGTGGAGGCGCTGCGCCTGCTCATCGCCCGGGACCGGCGCGGCGCGCAGGCGGATCGAACGCAGCCGCTCCGGATCTGAGCCAGCAGCATTTCGGTATGGCCATGGGGCCTTCCCCCTCACCGCGAGGCCGCTGTAAGGCGCAGATCACTGCTATGATGAAGGGCTGACAGTGCGCTGTCAGCCCTTTCCATTGGATGGCTGCTTACTTGGTAAAGGCGGCGTTGTATGCCTCGGCCTCGGCGACCAATGTGTCGAGAATCGGGTCGGAGCCAAAGCCGCCCTGAAGGCCGCCGCCGTGGATCCAGAAGAAGACGGGGAGCTGCTCTTCGCCGGTCTTGGCAGGGGTCCAGATGTTCAGATACAGGCAGTCCTCACTGGAGTAGATGTCATCAAACAGATCCATATCCAGGAAGGAGCCCCGCTTCTGAGGGGGCATGGCGCTGAAATTGTTGGCCTCACGGATGCCTTCCCAGGGAATGGGAGGCTGCGGCGCGCGCCACCGAAGCGGACCGACAGGGGGCTGGGCATAGGGAACGCCCTTGAAGATGGTGATCTCGGGGTTCTTGCCCGGTACGCCGCGGAGACGGCCCTGGGCGGTGGTGACAATGCGGTTTTCCATTGGAAATTCCTCCTGTAAAATCAGGTTTTTGGGCTTGCTTGGGAAGCCTCTGCCAGTGGATATTACACATTTTTCATCGATTCCGGAAAAAATCGTCCCGGACGCATCTTTGCGGCCCTTGTGGCGCAGGCCTGCGCCGGGGATTCTTGCCCCTCGCTGTTTATTGATCGGTGTGATATGAAAACCAGTCAAATCTTGCGTACTGTTCGCTGTCCGTCCCATTGCCGGAGGCAAAGAGCGCGATGAGCGTGCCCACCATGCCGCCCACAACCTCCGGATTTAGCACAGAGGCATCGGCAGTGCAGAGCTCCCGCAGCGTGTCCTCGCTGGCGCCGTAGAAAAAGCGGTGCTCCTGCCCCCGGGCCTTCAGCGCCAGGACGACATTCTCCGCTGCCCAATCGACCTGTGCCAGGACTTTCGCCGTCTGATTCGTCTGGAACTGCGGCAGATAGGGCAGGCCCTGGATCTCGTTTGTCACCTGCACCAGCCGCAGCTTCTGCTGTCCGCCGACCAGCGCGCGCTCCAGCCGCAGCTGGTGGTTGTAGGCCTGCATGATGGCCAGGCCGGCGGTGTTGCTCCCCTCCGGCAGGAAGCGAAGCAGGCAGGAGGCCTCAAAATTCTTCGCCGTCTGCCGCCGGCCGATCAGGCTCACGACCTCTCCCGGATCCTGCCGCCGGTTGGCGGGGTCGCGGAAGCTGCGGACCGGGCGATCGATGGCTCTGCGCAGGCAGCGCAGCTCCAAATGGCTCTGGCGCAGGCGCATAAAGGGACGATAGGGCACGCCCCACATGCAAAGCTCCGGCGGCAATGCCGGCGCATCGAAGTCGATGCGCCCTGGCTTCTCCGGGACCGGGGCCTCCGGCAGCGGACTTGGATACAAGCGCTCGACCCGGCCGGTCTGCGGCGTAAAGACTGCCCATTCCCGCTCCCAAACCACGGGGCAATAGAAGGTTTCGCGGCCCATATTTTTATGATTGCCGTCGATCAGACGGGAGCCAAGAAAGACGCAGCCCCACGCCCCGGAGGGGGTGTCCACCAGGTCGCCGTGGCCGATATTGATCACCGGACAGCTGTAGCCCATATGGCGGTGGGTCAGGACGGGATTGGCGGGGTTGCCCTCATACCAGCCCAGGGGGGTGCGGCTTCGGGCCATGGTGATGGCGTGGTAGTGCTCCGTGCCGCCCTCGGCGATCATCAGGTAGTACCAGTCGCCGATATGATAGATGTGCGGCGACTCGGGGGATGCGGCTGCGCGCAGGGCGCTGTTCCAGATAGGGCGGGCCTCGCTCTTGGTGTGCATCGTTTCGATATCAAACTCCGCAGCCCAGATGCAGCGTTCCTTCAGCCCTTCCGGCGTCTGCGCCACCAGGCCGGTGCCGACGACGTAGCAGCTGCCGTCGTGGTCGAAAAACAAGGACGCATCAATCCCCGGAACATCGTCGCCGAGATAGTGCGGCTTGGACCAGGGGCCAGCCGGATCTTTGGCTGTGACGATGTAGTTGCCCCGGTCATCAAAATTGGCATTGATGACATAGAAGGTACCCTCCCAATACCGAATGGTCGGCGCCATGACGCCGCCATTATAGGTGTTGGGTGAGACAATAAAGCCGTTTTCCTCGGTCATGACATGGCCGATTTGTTTCCAATGGGCCAGATCCCGGCTGTGGAAGATCGGAATGCCCGGGCAGAGCTCAAAACTGGAGCAGACCAGATAATACTCCTCCCCCACGCGGCAGATGGAAGGGTCGGGATAAAAACCGGGCAGAATCGGGTTTTGTATCATGGCAGTGTGCAATGCAATCGCCTCTCCTCTGTTCTTTCTAAGGATATTATATGAATTTCTTTTCTTCTGTGCTAGATGAAATTACTCTATTTCATTCGCTTTTTTTCTCATTTTACAATAGCTCTTGTTGAAAGTTACTCTATTTGCAGTTTTTGAATGGTAATTGACTGTATCTTTTCCATTTGTTATAATGCAGTTGAAGGGGGGTAGGGCCCATGACAAGCTTTTACGCTCTGTCTTATCTGGAAAATCCAAAGGAGGAGCCGCATTATCATGCCGATTTTGAGCTGATCTATGTCCTGCGCGGGACGCTGACCGCTCGCAGTTCCATGGGAGATTCCTTTCTGCAAAGCGGCGATGTGTATTTGATCAATCCGGGCCTGAGCCATCAGCTCTGCGAGCCGGAGCATTGCGTGGTTGCATCGCTGACCTTATACTACCAAACGCTGGCCGAATTGCTGGACACGCAGGACTTCGTCTTTATGTGCAACACGTCCCAGGACCGCAATCAATCCCACAGTGTGCTGACCGAGTGGCTGGGCCGCTTTTTGATGAGCTGCCAGCACAGCGAGGGGACAATCAAGACCGTCGGCATCCTGCTGCAAGTGCTCGACTGCCTGGTCAGCCGCTACCTTGTGACCATCAACACCAGCAAAGGACAGCACAGGGCCACCAGCATGGAGCTGGTGTTGGCCTACATCGCCCAGCACTACTGGCAGCGGCTGTCCCTGTCGGAGCTTTGCGACCGGTTTTTTTATACCACCTCAACCTTCTCGCGCCTGTTCCGGAAGTATACCGGCACAACCTTCGTGCAGTATCTCAACCAGGTGCGCCTGACCCGCTCCCTGCAAAGTTTGCTGCAAAGCGATATGCCCATCTCAACCATTGCCCTGGAGAACGGCTTTTCGTCAACGGCTGTCTACGACAAGACCTTTCGGGAGCATTACGGCTGCTCTCCCCGGCAGTACCGGATGGAGTTTTCCGCCGCCCAGCCCCAGTCGGGGCCTTTCCCGGTGGCCGAGGAGGCCCAGATCCTGGAATACATCGAAGAGCTCAATCAATACCAGGGCCTAAGCGACGGAGTCATGCATCAGGCGGCAAAGATCGACACCAGGCAGAGCGTCCTCTGTCCGCAGATCTGGAGCATCGCAGCCAACGCCGGGTCCGTGCGGCAGCTGCTAAGCTACGACGTACAGAATTTGCTGCAGCAGTATGTCAGTGAGATCGGCTGCAGTATGGTGCGCGTGACGGATGTACAGGAACTGTTCTTTCCCGCTCGCAGCCCAGAGACCCGCTTTCGGGCCATTGAACGCGTGCTGTCCTTCCTGACGGCAAAGCTGCGCGTGACACCGATCTTTGTGTTCCACCCGGTGCCGGAGAAGGAGAAAACAGCGTTTATGTCCGCAGTGGCTGACTTTCTTCAGCATATCATGCGCCGCTTTCCCACAGAGCAGGCAAAGAGCTGGAGCTTTGAGATTCTGTGCAATATTGACCGAGAGACGGAGCTGGAGCAGTACAGCGAGCTGTCCTCACTGATCCGCCTGTTCATCCCCAACGCCCTGGTCGGCGGCTTTGGCATCCGGACAGGCAGCGAAATCCCGCCCAGGTTCAAGCAGTGGCTGCGCAGCATCAAGCCGCCAGACTTTCTCTCCATTCGGGCCTACCCGCCTGAAATCCGTCAGAACCTCAACGGCCAGACACAGGTCAGAAGCTCCATGAACATCGAAGCCATGGTGCACGACATCCGGAAATTGAAAGCAGAGCTGTCCGTCGGCACAAAAAAGATCCCGCTCTGGGTCAGTGAGTGGAACATCACCGACTCCAACACCACCATTATCAATGACTCGGTGGCCAAGGCGGCCTATATGACGCAGTTTATTACCCAGCTTATGAATGAGATCGACCTGGGCATCTACAGCGCCTTTTGTGATTGGCCGCAGGTCCGGCCGGACAGCAGGCCTCTGACCGGCGCCGGCGGTTTGCTGTCCCGACACGGTCTGGCAAAGCCCGCCTATTATCCCATCTCCTATATGCGTTCCGCCGGGGAACGCCTGCTGCAAAAGGGAGAGCATTATTTTCTGACCAAAGACCGCGACAACTACTATTGGGGTCTGTGCTACAACAGCGTCCAGCCCAACTACTCCTATTTTCTAAAACCCGAGGAGGAGATCGGATACCACGATTTGCATTCAATTTTTGAGTCACGCGCCGCAATAGAGCTGACCTTTGAGCTGCGGCACGTGCAGAACGGCAGCTACTGTGTCAAGCGCGGGACCCTGGGCGAAAGCGCCAGTATCCTCGATGTCATCCAGCAGATGGGAGACCCGGAGCTGATGGCAGTGGACGACTATAATTATCTTCGCAATGCGCTGATACCGAAGGACCTGCAATTTACCCAGGTGGAGGTGACAGACGGGGTTCTGCGCTACCGCACACTGATTCGCCGCAATGAAATGCAGCTGATCCATATCTACCCGCTCAAATTGAGCCTGGGATGATAAGAATGAATAGAATTTACTTTCTGGATTTTTCATGGGAGAAAAAACATTGGCCGCAGCAGTCAGACGATGATTGCTGTGGCCAATTTTTTGACGCTTCTTTGGTTCGGCACTCTCTGGGGCGAAAACCGGTCCCCGGAGAACCACCATACCAAGGGGGCCATCCCTGTGGAAGAGCGCAAGCGTCTGGGCAGCAAACGCTACGCCATGGGCCTAGAGGATTGCACCGAGGTCTATCAGGCGGCCTATGAACGCTATCCGGCTCGCTGAGCCATAGTTCCTATTTGCAAAAAAAGATTAATTATTATTCTCTTATTTTTCGTATTTGGATGGAATTGCAGACCGCAGCACTCTGATTTGAATGCTGTGGTTAATTTTCTGCCACAATTACCAGTGTCAAATGTGAAGATACCATGTTAAAATAAACGCATACATTTACTTTAACTTGTGAAAGAAAGAGTAAATGCAAACGAAATTTGAAAGGAAAGATCTAAAAATGAAACGAACTCTCGCTCTGCTCCTGGCTGTGCTGATGCTGCTGACCCTGCTCGTTGGCTGCGCTTCAGAGCCTGCCGCGACCCCCAGCACCGATTCCCAAACGCCCAGCGACTCTGCTGAGCCCAGTGAGGAACCCGCCGAGAAGCCCGCCGAAGATGAGGAACCCAGCGGGGAGCCTGCCGAGGAACCCAGCGGGGAGCCCGCCGAGGAATCTGCCGCGGAACCTGCTTCCCCCAGTCCCCTCACGCTGCCCATTGCCTCTGAATTGACCACCTTCACTGCCTGGGGCACCCCGCAGTTGATTGATGCGACCAGCGGCATTGAAGACATTGCAGAGACCTCCGTATTTGTGGAGGCTGCCAAACGAACAAATGTCCAGTTTGATTTTCAGTACGGTCCCGCTACCGATTCTGTAACGGCGTTCTCTCTGATGCTCGCCAGCGAAGATTATACGGATCTCTTTGTTGCAGGTCCCAACTACCTCCCTCGGGGTGAGCAGATGGCCATCGAGGAGGAGATCATCATCGATCTGAGACCGATCATCGAAGAGTATTGCCCCAATTATTATAACATCTACACCAATGATCCCTCTGTGCGCCGGGTTGTCACGAATGACAGCGGTGCTGTCCCAGGATTCCGTCTGCTAAACGTCTCTCCGCAGAAGACGTATCTGGGCTACTTCTCCACTGAGGCCGCGCTGGAGAGCGCGGGTTTCTCTGCCGACAACCTGCCCTATACACTTGATGATTATGCCTCTGTGCTCGAGGGCTGTGGGGGTAAGATCTATCTGGCCTCTCCCACCGGCGCGGACTTCCTGCTGCTGTCTGCCTTCAACACCACCGGTAGTTTCTTTGGCAAGGGAGATGAGGGCGTCGTCGTCTACGGTCCTGCCACCGAAGAATACCGCAGCTACCTGGAGCTGCTCTCTGACTGGTATAGCAGAGGCCTGGTCGATCCCGACTATATGTCCCGTACTTCCTACTACGTTGACTCCGGCGTGTTTATGAGCGGCGATGTCTCCATCTATCCCGCGCCTTACAACTTCATCTCCGTGTATGAAGATGCCGGTATGAACCCCGTGGCGCTGCCCATGCCCCACATCAACAAGGGTGACGTCCGCTATACCAGCGCCGGCTCCCAGACCGATCGCTGCACCTTCGGCAACCCCTGCTCCTACATCTCCGCCCAGTGCGAAGACCCTGTCACCCTGGCGAAGTTCTATGACTATGTCTACAGCGATGAGGGCTGGCTGCTGTTTAACTACGGCGTTGAGGGCGAGGGCCACACCATGGTCGATGGCAAGCCCGTACTGACGGACTTGGTCATCAACAATCCCGAGCTTCCCTTCAGTAAGGCAATTTCCAAATATGCCACCATCACCTTCTTCCCCCACTATTACGATTGGGAGCGTGAGCTGGCCATGTGCACCCAGTCCGCCCTGGATGCCCAGGAGCTGTGGCACTCTGACCGCGACATGGATATTGTCTATCAGCAGTATGGCAGTTTGACCCCGGAGGAGACGGAAGCCATCTCTTCCATCCAGAACGATATCGACTCCTACGTCTCTGAGTTCACCAACAAGGTTATCGTCGGCGAGGAGTCGCTGGACAACTGGGATACTTTCGTTGCCGGTTTGGAGCAGATGAACCTTCAAGCGTGCATCGACGCCTATCAGGCAGCCTATGACCGCTATCTGGCCCGCTGATCTGTCCGAGCCGCTTGCCTGGACCTTAGCAGCGTAAACTGAAAACTCCTTCTGGGTCATACAGCAAAAGCTAAAAGAGTTATGCACAGTCTGCACAGGAGGAGTTTTTCCCAATAACGGAGGAATAAACCATGTATCAATTCGACTCTTACAACAACCGTATCTACGATGACCGTGCCACTGCCTTTGCTCCGCAGCTGAAGCAGTCCTTCGCCGGAGAGACCCCGCAGCAGCGCATCTTCGTCGACACCGGCGTGAAGCTGCAAAAAAATGGCGACGTGCACTTTGGTTTCTACGCCCCCAACGCCAAGCAGGTCAAGGTCGTCTTCGGCATCGACCAGTCCAAAAACCTGGACATGGTCCAGGACGAAACCGGCGTCTGGAACGCGGTTCTCAGCTATGACCCTGCTTTCTGCGGCCCCAAGGCGTTCTATTATGAGGTAGACGGCCTGCAGATCACCTGTCCCTTTGCCCCGCAGTACTTCAGCGGCAGCTACGCGACCAACTACGCGGACATCCCCGACCCCAACGCGCCCTTTGTGGTGATGCGCCACGTGCCCCACGGCACGGTCAGCATCGAGTTCTATTGGTCTGCCCAGCTGGAGAGCTGGCAGCGCTGCTTTGTCTACACCCCGGCAGAATACCAGAAGAGCGGCCAGGACTACCCGGTGCTCTACTTGCAGCACGGCGCCTACGAAAACGAAACCTCCTGGGTCTACGCCGGCCGCGCCGGGCACATCCTGGACAACCTCATTGCCGATGGCGACGCGGTGCCGTTCATCATCGTCATGAACGACGGCATGGTGCAGCCGAAGGACGCACAGGCTCCTCTGGGTGGCAATGCCTTTGCCGATATGCTGCTGAGCGACTGCATTCCCTTTATCGAAGGGCGCTACCGCGTCAAGACCGACAAGTGGAGCCGCGCCATTGCGGGCTTCTCCATGGGCTCCATGCAGGCCTGCCAGATCGGTCTGACCAACCCCGACAAGTTTGCCTACGTGGGCCTGTTCAGCGGCTTTATGCGCCGTCTGGGCGGGGACAGCCTGCCGGAGGGCAACCCGCACCTGCAAATCATGACGGATCGGGAGCGTTTCCTGGCCGAGTACAAGGTTTTCTACCGCGGCATCGGCTCCAGAGACGGGCACAAGGCAGCTTTTGACCTGGATGATGTGATGTGCAAAGAGCAGGGCTTCGACACCTACCCGAACCTCACCCGCCGCGTCTTTGAAAACTACTACCACGACTGGGCGGTGCTGCGCATCATGCTCAACGAGTTTGCCCAGATGATCTTCAAAGGATAAACCATCCAATCAGCGCCAACGAGAGAAAATAAAACGAGAAAAAATAAAAACAAATAAAAGAAAATAAAATAAAATAAGGGAAGAGGGTTTTGTATGAGAAAAAAGGCATTAATCATTGCACACCCCCAGTATATCATTGGACAAATCTCTCAGAATCTATACAGCGCCTATCTGGAGCCCATCGGCACCCAGATGAACGGCGGCATGTATAACCCCGGCCATCCCACCGCAGATAAGATGGGTCTGCGCCACGACATGATCGATGCGCTCAAGTCTGCCAAGGTCCCCGCGATTCGTCTGCCTGGCGGCAACTTCGTCTCCGGCTGGGAGTGGAAGGACTCCATCGGCCCCAAATCCGAGCGCAAGGCACATCTGGATCTGGCCTGGAAGCAGATCTACACCAATGAGGTCGGCCACGACGAATTCCTCACCTGGGCGGAGCTGTGCGGTATGGAGCCCATGTACACCATCAACCTGGGCACCGGGGATCTCAAGGACGCCATCCATATCATCGAGTACTCCAACCACAAGGGCGACACCTACTGGTCCGACCTGCGGCGCAAAAACGGCCACGAGAAGCCCTATGGCGTCAAAAAATGGTATCTCGGCAACGAGATGGACGGCCCCTGGCAGATCGGCACCTGGGAGCGCGATCCCCGCGGCTATGGCCGCATGGCCCGCGAGGTCTCCAAGGCCATGAAGCTGGTCGACAACACGGTCCAGACCATCGCCTGCGTCTCCTGCTCTCCCTTCCTGCCCCACTATCCGCAGTGGGATATGGAAGTTCTTGAGGAGTGCTACGAGGTCGTCGACTACATCTCCATGCACCACTACCACACCGCCAATGGCCAGGACATGGCCTCTCTGATGGCTGCCGGCGAGTATTATGAGAACTACATCAAGACCGAGATTGCCCTGTGCGACTTCATGCAGGCAAAGCTGGCCTCTCCGAAGAAAATGATGCTCTCCATCGACGAGTACGGCTCCCACTTCGGCAGTACCAACTCCATGACCTATCAGCCCCTGAGCCACGGCCGCGATGCCCACAGGCTGGCGGGAGCGTATTTTAACTATCAGCGCTACCCGGACTACGTCAAATACGACCCCAGCCACATGAACTTCAGCGCCCGTCCCCGGGGCGGCGACATGCTCAATGCGCTGACCTCTGGCTCCACTATCCTGAGTTTCCTGCGCCATGCCGACCGCGTCAAGATCGGCTGCATGACCGGCGGACTTGCCGCCTACGCCGCCTGCGACAATGCGCATGTTTGGCGCGCCGGTATCTTCTATGTGATGCAGGATCTGCAAACCTACGGCCGCGGCACTTCGCTGCAGCTGGCTGTGGATTGCGACACCTATGATGTGCCCAGCTACGCCATCGATGATGTGCAGGCCTACGCCGAACTGGAGGGCGTCAAGTATATCGACGCCGCCGGGGCGCTCGATGAGGAGAACGGCGCGCTCAACATCTTCGTCATCAACCGCAACTGGGAAGAGGACAACGAGCTGGAGCTGGATGTCTCCGCCTTTGACGGCTACCAGTTTGTAGCGCACTCTCAGCTCTATTCCGAGGATCTCGATGCGTACAACAGCTACGAGAATCCGGACGCCGTCGTCCCCACGCTCAACACCCAAACCAAAGTCGAGGGCGGTAAACTGACCGCCACGGTCAAGAAACTGTCCTGGAACGTCTTTCAGTTCCGCAAGTAAGCTATGAAAAGCAGCACAGCGCAGGGCGTGAGGCACTCCCCGCTGTGCTGCTTTTTCTAATTTCAGACCGCTGACCCTCTGGCCCTGCGCCCTTTGGGGGCTCAGCTTATTTTTTTGCTAAAATACCAGCTGGCCGCCACTGACAGGGCTGCCCACAAAATCACCAGCACCCCCATGGCGAGCAAGCCCGCCCAGCCCGGCAACAGTACCCCGCCGAGCAGCACCAGCAGGCCGCAGGCCATCCCGGTATAGCCGCCGAAGCGCTGGGACTTGGCCCAGACCGCCTCACTGTTCATGCTCCAAACGGTGCGCACGCCAAAGACCGCGTTCATAGGCGCCTTGGGCATGAGATTGCAGAGAAAGGTCAAAAGCAGCCCCGCGCCAGAGACCACCAGCTTCAGCGTGTCGGTCATCGAAGAGAGGCCGCCGCTGCTGGCCGCCAGCCACAGCGCCCAGACGGTGATGCCGTCAAAAAGCAGCAGCGTCCCACAGCCGGCGATGACGACCAGCCGCTCCAGGCCCGCCTGGCTGCGGGACCGGCGGCCAATGACCCAGAACAGCAGCGCCATAAACCCCGTCAGTGCCGGGAGCAGCAGCAGCTCATAGGGGCTGCCGTAGCGGTCGGCGATGCCTGCGGCGTTAAAGTGCAGCGGCACCTCGTCGGGCAGGAACGCAATCCCCACCGCGGTGATGGCAAACCCCAACAGCGTAAGCCAAAACAGAGGCCTATATCTCACTGGTTTCATCTCTCTGCGCTCCTTTCAGCTCCGTCAGCCCTTTGGGCTGGCCCCATAGCGTATCGTTGTCCCCGGGACGGGCTCTTACCTGCAAAGTCCGTCTATCCAGGCAAAAAGCTCCGGCAGGTCGTAGTCGCCGGCATGGGGCACGCCCCAGGGAAGAGAATAATCCACGTCAATCCCCTCGGCCCTGAGCGCGTTGACAAGCAGGGCTGAGATCGCCAGAGAGGTATCCCGGTCCGCCGCGCCGTGCCGCACCCGGAAATGGGGGGCTGTGTCGGCTTTGCCCACATAGGCGATGGGGTCCATCATGCGGATCTGATCCGGCTCTGCCATGCTGCCGCCGGCCTGGCTGTGGGCCATGCCAAAGTCGGTGAAGTGACGCGCCTGGCCGTACGCATCGCAAAAAAGCTGCGTCTCCGGAGAGTTCAGGGCCAGATCATCAAAGGCCGGGGCGAGTTTCATCCGGCCCCGGTAGCCAACGAAGGCGCGGAAGTCCACCGCCGTGACCTGGCCGCCGGCAATGCTGAGGCAGCCCAGGGCGCTCAGGTCCTCCCCCCGATCCAGCGCCTGCTGGGCAGAGGCAATGACCATATGGCGCAGCTGTTCCTCAAGGGCCTCAACGCTGCCGCCCAGCTCCGCCACATGGGCCGGGAAGGCCGCCGCCAGCTCCCTGGACAGGGCCTGCCGGGCCTGGTCCATGACGCCCTCGACCAGCTGCGGGCCATTGGGGCCGAAGGCAAAGCGCTTGTAGTCATTGACTCCGACGAACTCCCACTCATAGGCCTTATCCGCGTGGTGCAGGTGGATAATGGGGCAGTAGCAGGAGGCGGCAAAGACGTCATCCCGGGCCTCGGCGGCGCCCATCTGCGCCAGGTAGGGGGCATAGTCCGGATGGTTGCCGGTGCTGCCCAGCAGGGCGGCCATGGCCCCACCGGCGCTGGTGCCGTTGGGGATGATCCGCTCCACGTCGCCGGGGATGCGCCCGGCGTTGTGGCGCAGCCATCGGACGGCGGCCTTTAGGTCGCAGATGGCCGCCGGGGCACGCCCAAGGCTGCGGCCCTGCGCATCTTTCAGGCGGTTGCCCCGAGCGCCGGGACACGCCACAACGTAGCCCTGCCGCAGCGCTGCGGCGACCGTGGCCCCAGCGCCCCGGGTCTGCGGCGTCGCCGCGGGCCCGGGCATAAAGCCGCCGACCGTGTTGGGGAAGAAGATGGGCGCCGTTGCAGCGGTATAGCCGTTGACGCTGCCACCTTCAAAATACGCCGCCGGGGCGTAGAGGTTCATGCTTTGCAGCTCGCTGACGGGGTTGGCAATGTAGACAATTCCCTCCCAGGCGCGAACCTCCATCCCGTCACAGAGGGTCTGGCTGAGGTACCCTTCGGGTTCAAAACGCAGTTGATCCATCGCAGCCCCTTTTATCGAACGAAGTTGGTCCCCTGGCGCGGCTCCTTCTCTGGCAGGCCATATTTCTCCTTGCCCAGGGCAATGCTCTTCATGAGGAAGGTCATGTTTTTCGCCAGGGTGCGCATAATTTGCAGGCCCTCGGCATCCTGTGCCGCCTCACCGGGCGCAGCGCCGTGGATGCTGTTCCAATACTGGCTGGAGGCCACGGGCATGCCGGAAATGGTAAAGAACTTGTTGAGCTCGTCAAAGGCTGCGGACAGTCCGCCGCGGCGGGCGGCGACCACGGCCGCGCCGACCTTCATGGTCTTGTCAAAGCGGGAGCTATAGAACAGCCGGGTCAGCAGCGCTGTCACTGTGGGGTTGGCGGCGGCGTAATACACCGGGCTGCCGACGACAAGCCCATCGCAGGCCTCGAATTTGACCGCAATTTCGTTGACAATGTCGTCGATGACACACTTGCCGGTCTTGAAACAGCTGCCGCAGGCCACGCAGCTGCGGATGGGCAGGTTGCCCACCTGAACCAGCTGGGTCTCGACCCCCTCCGCCTCGAAGACGGTGATCATTTCCCTCAGCGCCATGGCGGTGTTGCCATTGGCCTTGGGGCTGCCGTTGAGCATGAGAACTTTCATAATATTTCCTCCTTGATATGCCTCTTGATGCCCCATCCCCGCGGGCTGTTTGCTCTACGCCTACCCGGTGCAGATGGGGTGCAAGCCGACGGAACAAATGCATCTAACAAAGGTATTATACCACACGTAACACAAAAAGTGGAGCTAAAAAATGCTTGACAATCTGGTTTACTTGCTGTAAACTATACGCAGGTAGTCTACAGAGAGTAAACCAAGGAGGCGACCCCCATGACAGACTACAAGCTCGGTCAGATCGAGCGGCGTTTTGCGGACCTGATCTGGGCCAACGAGCCGGTCCGTTCCAGCGACTTGGTACATCTGAGCCAGGCGGCGCTGGATTGGAAGAAGTCCACCACTTACACCATCCTGCGGCGGCTGTGCCAGCGGGGGCTGTTTCAAAACCAGGGCGGGGTGGTCACTTCCCTGGTGTCTCGGGCCGACTTCGACGCAGCCCGGAGCGAGCAATTTGTCGACGAGACGTTTTCCGGCTCCCTGCCCGCCTTTTTGGCGGCGTTTACCCGCCGGAAAACGCTCTCTGACGACGAAATTGCACAGCTGCAAGCGCTCATCGAAGCGCAAAGACAATGATCGGCGCCATTTTTCTGCACATCCTGCGCATGAGCGCCACGGCGGCGGCGGTGACCTGCGCCGTGCTCCTGCTGCGATGGCTCCTGCGACGGGCCCCGCGGGGCATTGTCTACGCCCTCTGGGCGGTGGTGCTCTTCCGGCTGCTCTGCCCGGTGACGCTGGAGGTCCCCTGGGGTCTGCTGCGGCCTGGCCAGATCGAAAGCTACAGCCTGCTCGGGGAGCAGATCGGCCCAGCGGGCGCAGCCATGGCCGCCTACCGCGCCCTGGGCGACGCAGTGAACGGCGGCATCGGCATGCAGCACATCCCCACTGCCGGAGGGGCGCTTCTGAGCGTCCGCTGGTGGGAGGTCTGGGTGCTG
>CALWWH010000116.1 GCA_944385195.1 uncultured Oscillospiraceae bacterium
CATTGCCGCCGGGACCAACAAGATCGTCAACGGAATCGGAACCGGTACTGCCGCCTTTGGCTACTTCAAAGGCGGAAAAATCGACTTTCGGGTGGCCATCCCCGCCGCTGCAGGGGCCCTGGCGGGCAGTGCGGCGGGGGCGCAGCTGGCCCTGTTGCTGCCGGACCGGCTGCTGAAGGGGCTGATGCTGGTGGCCCTGCCCCTGGTGGCGGTCTTCCTGGTGGTCCGGAAAGATTTCGGCCTGGCGGCTGAGAAGGAAACCGCCATCTCCCCCCGGCGGCGTCTCATTGTCCGCCTCCTCATCGGCGTGTTCATCGGCGGGTACGACGGCCTGGTGGGGCCCGGGACGGGCACTTTCATGATCATGGCCTTCACCGCCTTTTTGTCCATGGACATGATCTCCGCCTCCGGCTGCGCCAAGGCCGGAAATCTGGCCTCCAACGTGGCCGCGGCGGTGGTATTTCTCCTCAACGGCAAGGTGATGTGGTCGGTGGTGGTCCCCGCCGCCGTCTGCAACGCCCTGGGGGGCTGGTGCGGCGCCCGCTACGCCATCCGGGGCGGCAGCCGCCGGGTCCGGGGCATGATCTTTGTGGTCCTGGGCCTGCTGTTTGTCAAGATGCTCTGGGAGCTGACTTTCTAAAAATAATTTTTTATTTCTCTGTTCCAGTTAATCGCATCAGCAAAACACTGCAGGAAGAGCTGCGCTGAACGCAATGTTCAGCGCAGCTCTTTTAAAAACCGCTCTGCAGCATATCGATGGTGTGCTGCATATGCGCCACCATAATCGCTTTGGCTTTATCACTGTCACGGGCCCTCAATGCCCGCAAAATTTCCCCATGGTCCAGCAGGCTATCAGAAATCGTATGTTGTGTCAGTACATCCCGAAAAGAACTGCTCATAAATTCATAAGTCGTTGTAAAAGCGGTTGTAATCATCTGCGCTAAAAAACGGTTTTTAGACTTCTCAGCGTACAACTGATGCATTTTGAATTCCCCGGAGGTGCTGTTACTCTCCCGGAACATCTTACACATCTGCTGGTAAAATACTTCCAGTTCTTTTAAATCCTCTTCGGTTGCATTCTTGGCAATCAGCTCAACCGCTTTGCTCTCCAGACATTGCCTGGTCTCGTAAATTTCCAGGAGAGAATACCGTTCCAGGTTTTTTGACAAACTCTCCTGTTTTGAAATTTCATTTTCTGCAGGCAGCGCCCGCAGAAACCGCCCCTTCCCCTGTTTTGAAATAACCAGTCCCCGATCCTCCAGCACATGGAAGGCCTCTCTTAATACGTTTCTGCTGATGTTCCATCTCTCCACCAAGTCGCGCTCAGACGGAAATGGCTCTCCCAGCTTTACCTCCTCCTGATCAATGATATGGTAGAGCTGGGCTACCACTTCTTCATAGAGCAGTCTTCGTTTGATTTCAATTGTCATCTTACGCTCCCTCCAACTGGTTCACTGGTTCTTTTTTAGTTTATCATATCATCTTTTCTAAAATTTGGCAATCATTTTTGTAAATTTTTAAGTTTTGCCAAATAGCACAAAACTTTTTCTGCTTAAGTGGTTCAAACATGTTATTATTACACAATTTTATATCACTTTTTCTGCTTTTACGTCAATTTACACATTTACAGCCCCTGTGTTATAGTGAATTGGGATCAGTTATAAATTGCCTGTTACATATGTTCTTTTGAGGGATAAAGGATTCTATTTTTACATCCACTTGTTGACCAAGTAATCCTCTCCCGGGAAGATCCGGCGATTTATAGCTTATGTATGAATAGAAAGGAGAACGCACATGAAAAAGGTTATTGCTCTATTGACCGCAGCCGTACTATCTGTCTCATTACTGGCCGGCTGCAATTCCGACTCCGCCGATTCCGGTACGATCCGGATTGGTTTTGTCGGTCCCCTTACCGGAGACTCCCAGCCATGGGGCGAAGCCCAATTGAACGAAATCAAGCTCTGTGTTGAAAATCTGAACAACAACGGCGGTGTTTTAGGGAAAGAGGTTGAACTCTTCTACTACGACAACCGGGCCGATAATATTGAATCCGCTAACGCAGCCAAACGGTTGATTCAAGAAGACGGGGTGTGTGCAATTCTCGGGCCAAATGCGTCCGGTGCCGCCAACGCAATGGCCAGCGTTTGTGATGAAAACAGCGTTCCTATGATCGCAACCAACGCCACCAACCCCAGCGTAACTGTGGATGACGACGGGAACGTCCGTCCCTACGTCTTCCGGGTCTGTTTGACTGACACCCAGTTTGGTGAAAGCATTGCCAGTTACGCCTATTCCGAAATGGGCCTGCGGAATGTCGCCATTCTCTATGAGGTCGGCAGCGACTATTCCATGGGACTTGAACAGTCTTTCACCGCATCTTTTGAGTCCCTTGGCGGCACCATTTTGACCACTGAAGGTTATAAAACAGACGATGTCGACTTCCGCGCACAGTTGTCCGCTATCAAAGAGCTGAACCCTGATGCCATCTTCCTCCCCGCCCTGTACAAGCAGATTGTATTGGCCACCAACCAAGCCCGCGAATTGGGGGAGGATGCCATTTTCCTGGGAACAGACAGTTGGTTCAGCGATGACGTATTGGCCGCTGCAGCCGCCTCTGTTGAAGGTGCAGTATTTACTGCAGCTATCGACACAGAGAGCGAGGAACTGGCAGATATCAAAGCGGAGTATCTGGATGCCTATGGCGAAGAAATCGACACTATGGGTACTACCGGATACTACGGCTATGATGCCTTTATGGTCCTGATTGCCGCCATCGAAAAGGCCGGTTCCGACGATCCTACAGCGATACGGGACGCCCTTGAAGGAATTACAGATGTGGAAGGCTGCATTGGTCCCCTCAGCCTCGATGCTGACACACACAACACGCAGCGTGTTGTAGCAATTACGACGGTTGAGAATGGAGCATTCAAAACCATCAGTCTTTATGGCGGATCCAAGTAGTCCCTTTCGGGAGTAGTAATCGCAGGCCGTACCGAACAAACAATGTCGGTACGGCCTGCATAAACAGAGAGGGTATCTATATGTTTATTCAGCAATTGATTAACGGCTTAGCCATTGGCAGCGTATATGCACTCATGACGGTAGGTTATTCCCTGATCTACAGTCTTATGAGTTTTACAAACTTTGCCCACGGCGTTGTTGTAACCGTCTGTGCCTATGTCGGTTATTTTGTGCTGACCTTTTTTATCACAAACATTCCTGTGGGTATTTTGGTTGCTCTGGTCAGCGGCGTTGCAGTTTCCGTCCTGATTGAGCTGAGTACTTATCGGCCATTGCTGCTGCGGAATGCAAAGCGGCTCTATCTGTGTATTGCAGGTCTCGGCCTGTCCATTATGGTGGAAAACCTGATCATTATCATATTAAGCGGTCGGTTTAAGTCCTACCCTTCAGAAGTCCTTTCCCTTGGAAATCTGACAGTCGGAAATGCTACCATCGGAATCATCGACCTTGTAATTCTCCTGGTTTCTGTTGTCGCCTTGGTTTGCCTCGAAGTTTATATTCGCACCAGCAAAGATGGCTTGGCAATCCGCGGTGCCTCTTTTAGTCTGGACCATGCATCGATCATGGGTATCAATACGGATGGCCTTATGATCAAGGTTTTTGCCATTGCCGGTGCTCTGGCAGGCATTGCAGGTTTCTTCTGCGGCATCAAATACACCGCCTACCCAAAACTCGGAAGTTCCTTGACCAACAAAGCCTTTATCAGTGCTGTTCTTGGTGGTCTGGGCAGCCTTCCCGGCGCCATTATCGGCTCCTTTATCCTGGGAATTCTCGAAGTATTGGTGTCCGGTTACATCTCCTCTACCCTGCGGGATGTATTCTCCTTCTCCCTTTTGGTCGTTATCTTGCTTGTAAAGCCGACAGGCCTGCTGGGCAAGAGCTCTGAAGACAAAGCTTAAAGGAGGGATGACGGTATGATAAACAGCTATTGGCTTGGTATAATGACCCAGACCGGCATCTATCTTTTGGCGGTTCTCGGCGTCTGTATTCTGACCGGTTTCACTGGCCTGTTCTCTTTCGGCCACGCCGGATTCATGGCAATTGGCGGCTATGTCTCCGCCATCGCTGTAAAATATGGTGATTTGCCTTTGGTGGCAGGTTTGTTGCTGGGTACTGCTGCGGCAACCCTTGTCGGCATTGCCATTGGTACTCCAACGCTGAAATTGCGGGGCGACTATTTTCTTATCGCAACCCTTGGCATTGGCGAGGCAATTCGAATGATTTTGGAGAATTGGACCTTTGTCGGCGGAGCAAAAGGCCTGACAGACGTGGGCAAGGGAATCAGTTTCCCCCTGGTTCTCCTGATCGATGTTGTTGTGATTTTCATGTTGGCCAATTTCCTCCGCTCCAAACACGGCAGAAACTGTATTGCTATCCGTGAAAACGAAACCGCTGCAAGGGCCATGGGTATCAACATTTTCCGTTATAAACTGCTGGCCATGGGCATCAGCTGCGCACTTGCGGGTCTGGCCGGAGCACTGCTTGGCCACTATATGAATTACCTTCAGCCCACCATGTTCAACTCCGTAAAATCAAATGAGCTTTTAATCATGGTTATCATGGGCGGTTTCGGCAGTCTGACAGGTTCCATTATTTCCGCCCTGATTCTGGTTCCTCTGCCCGAGGTCCTCCGGATCGGATCCGCTCAGGAATGGCGAATGGTCATTTATGGCCTCCTGGTCGTTTTGATCATTATTTTTAAACCCACCGGCCTGATGGGTTACAAAGAATTTTCCGCAAAGGGAATTCTTGCATTCTTCTCCAGGCTTAAAAAGAACGCTTTCAAACGGCAGCCAAAAGGAGGGGAGTAATATATGCAACCAAATTACATTTTGGAGATATCCCATCTCACCAAACAATTCGGCGGACTGACGGCGGTTAACGACGTTACGCTTTCCATTGAAACAGGGCAGATTTTTGGTTTGATCGGCCCTAACGGCGCAGGAAAG
>CALWWH010000117.1 GCA_944385195.1 uncultured Oscillospiraceae bacterium
CCAGGCCAATCAAAGCGACGTCGTGAGCGATGTCGTAGATGTCGCGGCCTTCGGTCTCGACGCCCCACTCGGCGGCCAGATTCAGCAGCTTTTTGGTGTCGGTGATGTGGAAGTTGCCGTCCCGGCTGGTATCATAGAGCTTGTGGCAGATCTCACGGCCGTGGTCGGAGTGGGCTGCGCAGCCGCCGGTGACGAAGCGGAGATAATTGCGGCCGGCAATTGCATGCGCGTCAGCGCCGCAAATGCCGCGGGGAGTTTTGGGAGTGATGCGGCAGGGCCCCATGGAGCAGATGCGGCAGCAGATACCCTGCTCGCCGAAACTACACTGCGGGGTCATCGCCTTTTTGCGGTCCTCCCAGGTGGTAGCGCCGGCAGTGATAGCCAATTCTTTTAGCTTGGCGCTGTCAGCCTCCATCTGCTCAACGGTTGTCAGTTTTAACTCGTCCATTATGAGGTTCCTCCATATCTCGCCTTTGCGGCGTTTATGTGTTATTACAGTCCCAGAGCAGCGATAACCTTCGCGAACGCCTCGCGAACCGCTGCATCCTTTGGCAGCGACACGATGGGCTTGCCATCGCAGTCGTACTCGTAGATCAGCTCATCCTGGGGCAATACGCCGACGAGCGGCAGGTCCAGGCGTGCTACCTCTGCGGCGGTACCCTCACTGAGGACGCCGTTGGGAGCGCGGTTGACAATCAGACCAGTCCGGCCTGGGTTGAGTTTGAGCTCCATGGCCAGGTCACGGATGCGGGCGGCAGCCTGCACCCCGCGGCGGGAACAGTCAGAGACCAGCAGCAGGGTGTCGACCTTGGGAAGAATGCCGCGGCTGATGTGCTCCATGCCAGCTTCGTTATCGACGATGATATATTCGTAGTTGTTGCTGATCTTGGCCAGCTGCGTCTGCAGCAGCCCGTTGACAAAACAATAGCAGCCCTTGCCTTGGGTACGGCCCATGACCAAAAGATCGAAGTCATCCTCCTCCGCCAGAGCGTCGGCAAAACGGAAATTCAGGTAATCCTGCTTGGTCATGCCTGCGGGGAGGGGAGTGTCGTTGTCTAGAGCGGAGCGCTCGATCTCCTCGCGGATCTCTCCCAGAGAGGTCTCTACAGGGACGCCAAGAACTTCGCCTAGATTGCTGTTGGCATCGGCGTCAACCACGAGAATGGGGCCGCGCTTATTGTGACTCAGATACTCTGCCAGCAGCCCGCAAAAGGTCGTCTTACCAACGCCGCCTTTACCGGCTACTGCGATCGTATGTGGCATTAAATCACCACCTTTCTGCTTGTATACACATGTTTTCGATCATATTGTAACCCCTGAGGGGGGATACTGTCAAACAAAATTCTCTGCCGGAGGTGGGAAATCCTCTTTTTTGTGCGAATGTATAATTTGCTCCACCCTCTCTTAGGCAAACTGACCAAGATGCCCAGAACGCATTTTAACATGCCTAACGTGCGCCATAGCCGCTCATGGCGGTGATGGGTCCATAGTTCGGGGCAAGATATTGGCGGCCAAATCCGATGGGACGGTTCTGGCCCTGGAGCACCGTCCGGCGCAGGACCATCAGCCGTACGCCGGGCTCGAGCCCCAGCTCGGAGCAGATGTCCTCCGGGGCTTCGGTGGTGTCCAGCTCCATCATCGTGCGGATGGTCATGGGAACATAGCGGCCTGCAAAGAGGGCGGGGAACTCGACGTAGTTGAGCTCGAGCTCAATGGTGGGCATTCTAGGCTCGAAGGGGATGAACTTCTCCTCGAAGGAGATGGGGGTTTGGTCCCGATAGAACAGCCGTCGGGTGACGACCACGGGGCTGCCCTCCGGCAGCTGTAATTTTTGGGCAACTTCGGCGCTGGCCAGCTGCATGTTCACCTGGCGCAGACGGATGGAGCCGCTCTGAGCCTCGTCCAGCTGAAAGGTGAAGCGCCGGTGGGGGGGAGGCATAACGAAATAGCCCTTTCCCTGGCGGGCTTCGATCAGCTGCTCGTGGGCAAGGGTTTGCAGGCTTTTGCGGATGGTGACGCGGGTAGTGGTATATCGCGTAGCCAGCTCATTCTCGGAGGGCAGCGTCGAGCCCTCGGCGAAGCGGCCGTCCAGGATGGCCTTGCGCAGGTCATCGGTAATGGTCTGATAGAGATGCTCTGCCATGTCAGGACCTCCCTTCGGCACTTAGCCGACACAAGCGCAGGGCCTCGCCGGTGCTGGCACAGTAGAGTGCTTCCATTTCGTCGGCAGCAGACTGATTGACGCAGCTGCCGCCTACGGCGACGGTGACAATGTGATCCAACCCCGCCGAGCGGATGGCGGCCATGGTGTTGCTCATTGAAACGAGAGACTGATCCAGGGTGCCGCTGAGCAGCACAGCGTCCGGCGCGTGGGTCAGAATGCCGCGGACGATGCGGTTAGGGGAGACGTCGACGCCCAGGTCGATAACCTTGAAGCCGGCAAAACGCAGGGTCAGGGTCAGAAGGGTCTTACCGATGTCGTGGACATCGCCCTGCACGACGGCAACGCAGACGGTGCCCCGTGGAATGGCAGCGAAAGAGGCGTCTGCCAGCACCTTTTGGGCCAGTTCCTGATAGATGAAGTTTGCCATCAGCAGATCCGCCAGGAAAAACTGCCCGGCTTCATAGCCTTGGAACACTTGGGTGATGCCCTCCTGCAGCTGCGCCAGCAGTGCCTGACGTCCGTCAGCGGTGGCCATCAGCGGTACAGCGGCGGCTCGCGCAGCGGAGAGATCCAACGCCACGACGGCCTGGGTGAGTGTGGATGCGTGTTCCAATGAAAAGACTCCAATCTGCAAAAATTACCGCTTCATATTATACCAGCAAAATTCCCAAAAAGCAATGTATCATGTTGAAGTATACAGCAGAAAAACAACAAAAGCATACGTTGCATCTGCCTGCGGACTGTGATATGATGATCTTCAAATGCCGAGGAAACGAGATGAAACAGGATGCTGGAACGCTACCCAAAATACTACCGCAGTTTTGTCTGCCTGGCCGGAGACTGCACCGACACCTGCTGCGCCGGCTGGGATGTCCTCGTGGACGAGGAGACGGCGGCGCGTTACGCTGCCATGGAGGGGGATCTGGGCCGAAGGGTGAGAGCCTCGCTGAGGATAGACCAGGACGGGGACTGTGTCATCTCCATGGTTGCGGGAAAATGCCCGCTGCTGACCCAGGCGGGGCTTTGCAGCGTGCAGCTGGCCCATGGGCACGATGCGCTTTGCAGGGTCTGCCGGGAGTTTCCGCGCCTGCGGCAGGATTATGAAACCTTTGTGGAGCACGGCCTGTCCCTGGCCTGTCCGGCAGCGGCGGCGCTGATCCTAAATAGTACTGACGACGGCTGGGACGAAGCTGGCACCTTGGAGGCGGCGGCGGTTGAATATGATGTAGACCTGCTTAAACGCCTTCAGCAGACGAGAGAACCCTTGTTGGCCCTCCTGCGGGACGAATCCCGCCCGGTGGGGGAGAGCCTGGCCCTGGCGCTGCTCTATGCCTATGCGGTACAGGACGCCATCGATGGCGAGGACTTTGTCTTCGACCCGGCGCAGGAGCTGGCAGCGCTGCCCCAGCCTCAGAAGCGGGATTTCACGGGGATGATCGACTTCCACCGCAAGCTGGAAATCCTGACGGATCGATGGGCGGAGAAGTTGAGCCGCGCAGGGGGCTTGGGCCCCTGGCCGAAGGAGACGCGGGCCCTGGCCGCTTATTATGTCAACCGACACTGGCTCCAGGCGATTTCAGACCGGGACCCAGTCTGGCGTATCAAGCAGATGCTGGCGGCCTGCCTGATGGCCCGCGTCTTTCCCGGCGCCGATGAGATTGCACTCTACTCCAAGGAAGTCGAGCACGACAGCGACAATGTGGACCGTATCTGGGAGGCTGCGGACAGCGACCCCGCCTGGTCAGATCTGGCGCTGCTGGACTGGCTGCGCTTTAAAGAAGACTGAACTGGAACTCAATGATGCTCTGCCCGGATTCGGGGCCCATGTAATCCACCAGGTCGAACTCATAGACGTAGGGACCGAGCCGGTATCCCTCACTGTCGGCCAGGGCGAGAACCTTGTCAATGGCGTCGCGGGCGGTGTTCCAGCCCTGGAAGAGCACAGAGATATACCGCCCGGCGGGCTTCAGATGGAGATGTTCCGACTCCAGCCAGCGCTCTGCCGCGGCAAAAAAGCACAATTCATCGGGAAAGCCGTCACGAAACCCATCGGAGGGATAGATCACTCCGATGGGTTCTTTATGTACGGCGGGGTTTGCCTCGCAGGCGGCCAGATGGTCGAGAAAGGCCTGGGGCGGGCCGCTGTCCCAGTTGTCACCGGGGAGAAAGGGCGTCGTCAGCAGAGTCTGCTCCGGCAGATGCAGGACCTCCGGGACACCGATGGGGCGGCTGGTGGCGTAGTCCAATACCGCCAGCAGCCGCTCTGCCTGCTGGCGGCTGCGGATCAGCTCCAGCATCTGTGTGTCGCAGTCAGCGATCTTCTGCTCGAATAGTTTCTGAAAAAAAGCCGGGTTCTGGCCCTCGCGGCAGGCCTGGATCTCCTTGAGCGAGCTGCCGGTCTGCTTGAGCATATGGATGACGTCGAAGTCAAAGACCTGGTAGGGACTGTAGTAGCGGTAGCCATTGTCCCCAATATGGTCAGGCTTGAGAATGCCTTTCCGGTCGTATAAAAAAAGCGTATCCTTGGTCGTGCCGCAGAGCCTGGCAAACTCGGCAGTGGTCAGGTTACTTTTTTGTTTCATTTGCAAAAACCCCCTTGACTATGGTGTAACACCATAGTTTATTGTATCACTCGTGCTAAGGTTTGGCAAGTGCCGCCGTGCAGAGGGTCCCAATCTGCACCGGTTTTGGCTGGACGGTGACCGTCATCGTCTGCCGAACTTTTACCGCACCAGAGAGGAGGAATTTCCATGAACCATAGCAAAGAGAGTCGTGCGAAGCTTTTACTGCGGCTGGTAAAAGGCAGCATGCGCTTCTTCGTCGCCAGTATCCTCTGTATGGCGATCATGTCCCTGAGCGAGATGATTGTCCCGCAAGTCATTTCCATGACCGTCGACTCCGTCATCGGCGAGCGTCCGTTGGAGATGCAGAGCTACCTCCGGGTTCCGTTAGAGGCTCTGGGGGTTGATATTGCGGCGCTGCCGGCGTATTTCAGCCAGAGGCTGTGGGCGCTGTCGCTGGTGGTGGCGGGCCTGGCGCTGCTCTCCGCCGTTTTCCGCTATGCCGCCACGCTCGCGACCAACAAGGGCTCTGAGACCCTGGTCAAGAACATGCGCGACAAGCTGTTTACCCAACTGCAAAAGCTGCCCTTCCAGTGGCACAACCAAAACCAGACCGGCGACCTGATTCAGCGCTGCACCAACGACGTGGACATGGTGCGCAACTTCGTGTCCATGCAGCTGATCTCGGTTTTCCGCATTGTGATCATGATGTGCCTGTCCATCAGCTTCATGTTCAGCCTCAACGCCAGACTGGCCTGGGTGGCAGTGGCGGCTGTCCCGATCATCATCGCCTACTCGACCATCTTCCGTCTGAAGATTGAAAAGTATTTCTTTGAATACGACGAAAATGAGGGCAAGCTCTCCGCCATTGCCCAGGAGAACCTCACCGGCGTGCGCGTGGTCCGCGCCTTTGGCCGGGAGCGGACGGAGATTGAGAAGTTCGAGGCTATGAACCAGCTGTGCACAAAGCTGAGCCTGCGGCTGAGCAAGCTTATGAGTTTGTTCTGGGCCCTGGGCGATCTGGTTTCCGGCCTGCAAGTCATGCTGATCTTGGTTCTGGGCACGGTCTTCACCGTTCGCGGGGAGATGTCTACCGGCAACCTGATCGCGTTTATCTCCTACAACGGAATGCTGACCTGGCCGGTTCGCGAATTGGGCCGCGTCATCTCCGAGATGTCCAAGGCGGGCGTTTCCATCAGCCGTGTGGGGCACATTCTGTCCAGCCAGATCGAGCAGGATGCCCCCGATGCCACGGAGGACCCCATCCAAGGCGACATCAAATTTGAAAACGTCAGCTTTTCTTACGACGGTGAGAACACCATCATTGACAACGTAAATCTCACCGTTCCCCAGGGCAAGGTCCTGGGGATCCTGGGCGGCACCGGCAGCGGCAAGACGACGCTCATGCTGCTTCTGGAAAAGATCTACGCCCCGACAGAGGGCAGGATCACCATCGGCGGCAAAGATATCGCCCAGATGCGCACCTCCTGGGTGCGCCGGCACATCGGTATGGTCCTTCAGGAGCCCTATCTCTTCACCGGCACCCTGCAAGAGAACATCTCCATCACCCAGCCTGAGGCGACGCTGGAGAATGTCCGTGCCGCGGCGCGTATTGCCTGTCTGGATGACAATGTCCAGGGATTTGCCAAAGGATACGACACCATCGTCGGAGAGCGCGGCGTGACCCTCTCCGGCGGGCAGAAGCAGCGCTCTGCCATCGCCCGGATGCTGATGCAGCACACGCCAATCATCGTCCTGGACGACTCGCTGAGCGCTGTGGATGCGCAGACCGACGCCAAGATTCGTGCGGCGCTCAACCGCAGCTTCGGCGACGCCACCGTCATCATCATCTCCCACCGTATCACCACCCTCATGCGGGCGGACAAAATCGTCGTCATGGACAGCGGCAGGATCGTCCAGGAGGGCACCCATGAGACCCTGAGCCAGCAGGAGGGCATTTACCGCCGCATCTGCGGCATTCAGGAGGCCGTCAGAGAGGAGGAAACCCAGTGAACGAACAGCAAAACAACACAATCCACCATCTGAAATGGTTTGGTCTGCCGCGCCTGATGCCATATCTGCGGCCCTATCTCTGGATTTTCGTCAGTATGATTATCCTGGGCCTGCTGACTGGTCTGGTGGACATCGTCATGCCTCTGTTCCAGCAGTATGCCATCAACCACTTTGTCGCGGAGAACACCTACAACGGCATCTGGATCTTTGCCATTGCCTATGCCCTGGTTCTGGCGGCCCAGGTCATCATGTCCTGCATCAGCTGCTACCAGGCGTCCTACGTGGAGACTTGCGTGGCCCGGGATATGCGGCGCCAGGGCTTCCACCACCTGCAAACCCTGTCCTTTTCGTACTTCAACCAGAACTCCGTAGGCTACATCCACGCCCGCATCATGTCCGACACCTCCCGCATCGGCGGTACGGTGACCTGGGATCTGATGGACGGCCTGTGGAACATGTCCTACCTGGTGGGCGCCATTTTCGTCATGCTCCGCATCAACTGGAAGCTTGCCCTCTGCGTGATCGTAATTGTGCCCATCGTGGCCCTGGCCTCTGCCTATTTCCAGGGAAAACTCGTCAAGCTGGACCGCCGCATCCGTGAGACCAACTCCCAGATTACCGGCAAGTTCAACGAGGGCATCACCGGCGTAAAGACCACCAAGACCCTCGTCATCGAGGAGAAAATGGACGCTGCCTTCCGCGACACCACTAACCATATGAAGCAGATCAGCGTTCACGCGGCGCATTTTCGCGCCCTGTTCCAGACGGTCATCTCCTTTGCCGCGTATCTTGCCATCTCCATCGTCCTCTGGCGCGGCGGCATTATTACCAAGGAGGGCCTGATGCTCGTTGGAACCTTGTCTGTATTTCTGAACTATGCCCAGGGCATGATGAACCCGGTCCAGTGGGTGGTGCGCGCCATGAGCGATATGATCACGGTACAGGTCAACATCGAGCGCTTCACCGCCCTGATGGATACCGAGTCCAACGTGGTCGACCGTCCCGAGGTCATTGAGAAGTACGGCGACACCTTTAACCCCAAGGTCGAGAACTGGGAGCCCATGACCGGCGATGTGGAGTTTCGGGACATCTCCTTTCAGTATCCCGACGGCGAGGAGATGGTCATCGAGCACTTTAATCTGACAGTCCCGGCGGGCAATACTGTGGCCATTGTGGGCCAGACGGGCGCGGGCAAGTCGACGCTGGTCAACCTGCTCTGCCGTTTTTATGAGCCGACGGCTGGCCAGGTACTCATTGACGGCAAGGATATCCGGGAGCGGAGCCAGCTCTGGCTGCACTCCAACCTGGGCTATGTTCTTCAGACGCCGCACCTGTTTTCCGGCACTGTGCTGGAAAACCTCCGCTATGGCAATCCCAACGCCACTATGGAGCAGATTGAGGCCGCCTGCCGGCTGGTCAGCGCCGATAAGGTCATCGCCCGCATGGACGGCGGCTACAATGCCCAGGTGGGCGAGGGCGGCGATATGCTCTCCACCGGCGAGAAGCAGCTGATCAGCTTTGCCCGGGCGGTTCTGGCCGACCCGCGGCTCTTCGTCCTGGATGAGGCCACGTCTTCCATCGACACCGTCACCGAACAGCTGATTCAGGACGCCACCCAAAAGCTCATGGAGGGCCGCACCACCTTCGTTGTTGCCCACCGGCTGAGCACCATCCGCAGCGCGGACGTGATCCTCGTGGTCAATGGCGGCAAGATCATCGAGCGCGGCAGCCACGAGGAGCTGATGGCCCGGAAGGGACACTACTACAGCCTGTACACCCGCCAGTATGCGGAGGAGAATACCCGTGCCGCCTGGCAGGGGGCGTAGAGAGCCTAAAATGAAGCAAAACGCATTAAAAATGCAAACATAAACAAACGGCACTTGACAATATTGCACAGGGTTTGTATACTAATGGATAGAGTACAAACCCTGTGCAGTTTTCCTATCAAGTAAGGAGGAGAAAACAATGATTGTTCGTGAGTACAAGAAAAACCCTCTTGAGAAATATGCCCTTCTGGGGATGGGATGCATGCGCCTGCCGACCCTGGAAGGCTCTCAGGAGCCAGATCCCGTCAAGTCCGAGGAGATCATCGACTACGCTTACACGCACGGGGTCAACTACTTCGACTCCGCGTATGTCTACATGGGCGGCAAGAGCGAGGTCGTCATGGGCAAGGCCCTGAGCAAGTATCCCCGGGAGAGCTACTGCGTTGCCTCCAAGCTGCCCAGCTGGGGCTTGCAAACGGCGGCCGATGTGGAACGCATTTTCAACGAGACAATGGAGCGGCTGGGCACCGGCTACATCGACTTTTATCTCTGCCATAACGTAAACGAAGGCAGCATCGATACCTTTATGAATCCCGAGATCGGCGTCATTCCCTTCCTCGAGCGGATGAAGGCCGAGGGTAAGATCCGGCACCTGGGCTTTTCCAGCCACGGCAAGCCCGAGACGCTGCGCAAATTTGCCTCCCTGCGGGACTGGGACTTCGCCCAGATCCAGATGAATTATCTGGACTGGGAGATCGGCACCACCAAGCAGGAGTATGAGATTCTCGAGGAGCTGGGCATTCCCACTGTCGTCATGGAGCCTGTCCGCGGCGGACGCCTGGCGTCTCTGACCGAGGAGACTGACGCCATGCTCAAGGCGGCGCAGCCGGACCGCAGCATCGCCTCCTGGGCCTTCCGCTTCCTGATGGACAAGCCCAACCTGATGGTCATTCTCTCCGGCATGTCTACCATGGATCAGGTCATCGACAACGTCAAGACCTTCAATGAGTGCGGCCCCCTGAGCGAGGAGGAGCAGAAAACCCTGAGCCAGGCCGTGAGCATCTTCCGCAAGGCTGTCACTGTGCCCTGCACCGGCTGCCGCTACTGCTGCGATGATTGCCCCTCCGGCATTGACATCCCGAAGGTCCTGGAGGCCTACAACGCCTACAGTCTCAATAAGAGCCCTATGGCCCTGCGCGGCCTGGCGGAGAGCGACGCCCCCGGCCCCAAGGACTGCGTCGGCTGCGGTTCCTGCGCCAACCACTGCCCGCAGAACATCGACATCCCTGAGATCATGAGCAAGCTCTCGGAGATTCTGGACGGGATGAAGAAGTAACCTAGCGTACCAAGCACCCCCACTCGATCGGTTTACTCCACAACCGGCGGTGGGGGCGCTTTTGCGTATGCGCAGCGGTCTGACACACTTTACAATCGTGTACCAGTGTTTACTATACAAAATTACCTCCTTGACAAAAGAGGTAGTACAACGATATACTAAGCTCAAAACCAAACAGAGAGGGAGCATGATTATGCACACTGTACGCATTGGCTCCGGCGCGGGATATGGCGGCGACCGGCTGGAGCCGGCCATTGACCGGATCCGTCGGGGGGAGCTGGACTACATCATCTTTGAGTGCCTGGCGGAGCGCACCATTGCGCTGGGGCAGTTGGAGCGGCGGCACGACCCCAAGAAGGGATATAACTCCCTGCTGGAATACCGCATGCGTGCGATTTTGGACGCCATTCGGGAGCATCCGGTGAAAGTCATCACGAATATGGGCGCGGCAAATCCCGTCGCAGCCGCTGAAAAGACGGTGGAGCTGGCGAAGGAGGCGGGCCTTGCGGGACTAAAGATCGCCTGTGTGACCGGAGACGATGTACTGGCGCTGCTGAGCCCGGAGATGCCGGTCCTGGAGACGGGCAAGCCCCTGTCCGACCTGGGCCAGAGCATCCTCTCCGCCAACGCCTATCTTGGCGCCGACGGCATCGTCGAGGCGCTCAAGCAAGGTGCGGATATCGTCATCACCGGGCGCGTGGCGGACCCGGCCCTGGTTGTTGGGCCGCTGCGCTATCACTTTGGTTGGGCAGCGGAGGAGTATCACCGCGTTGGCCGTGGGGTGCTGGCAGGGCACCTGCTGGAATGCGCCGGGCAGGTCACGGGCGGTTATTTCGCCGACCCGGGAGTCAAGGATGTGCCGGAGCTTTGGAATCTGGGCTTCCCGATTGCAGAGGTGGGGGAGGATGGCAGCGTGGTCATCACCAAGCTCCCCGGTACCGGCGGTATGGTCACGGAGGCGACTGTGCAGGAGCAGATCCTGTACGAGATTCAGGACCCGGCCAGTTACTTCACTCCGGACTGCATCGCCGATTTCTCCGGCGTGCACACCGAGCAGCTGGGCCCTGATCGGGTTGCCGTCCACGGCGCCACAGGCCGCTGCCATAATGGGCAGTTCAAGGTCAGTGTCGGCTATCAGGACTGCTGGATCGGCGAGGGGCAGATCAGCTACTACGGCTCCACCGCCAGGGCCAGAGCAGAGCTGGCGGGAGAGATTATACGCAAGCGTCTCAAGGTTCGTAACTGCGCCTATACCGAGCTGCGGGTGGATTTGATGGGCGTGGACTCCCTCTTTACCGCCGCGGATACCTCTCCGCTGGAGGTGCGCCTGCGCGTGGCGGCTCGGACCGCAGACAGAGCAAACGCCGCCATCATTGGCGACGAGGTTGAGGCCCTGTACACCAACGGACCTGGCGGCGGCGGCGGCGCGGTCAAGAGCCTGCGGGAGGTCGTTTCGGTGGCGTCGGTCTTCGTCCCCCAGGAGAAGGTATCTGCGAATGTTCAAATTATGGAGGTGTAAGCGATGAAACTGCGTGAATTGGCCCACTCCCGTACCGGCGACAAGGGCAATATTTCCGTCATCTCCGTCATCGCCTGGAAGCCTGAGGACTACCCCCGCCTGAAGGCCCAGGTGACTGCCGATGTCGTGGCAAAGTACTTTCAAGGGGTCGTCCACGGCGCTGTGAAGCGCTATGAGATCCCGGGAATTCATGCCCTGAATTTTGTCATGGAGGACGCTCTGGGCGGTGGCGTGACCCGCTCCCTGGCCATCGATGCGCACGGCAAGTGCCTGAGCTACGCTCTGTTGGAGTTGGAGCTGCCTGACTGGGAGGGCTAATGGATGGCGACGGTCAAGCAGATCGCCGAACGGGCCGGAGTTAGCCCCAGCACGGTGTCCATCGTCCTGCGGGGCAATGCAGCCCAGCGCCATATCTCCCCTCAGACGGTGCAGCGGGTGCTCAGCTCCGCGCAGGAGCTGGGCTACCGGGCCAATCTCTCGGCCCAGCAGCTCCGGGGCAGTGCGCGGCAGCCGCTGTTCATTGCCCTGTACCTGGCAGATGACTTCCGCACGCCGATGATGCTGCGGTTTCTGTCTGGGCTGCGGGAGTCCATGCGGGAGCGGGAAGACTGCGAGCTGCTCATTCGGCTCTATGAGCCCGGGAAACTGCGGCAGAGCAGCAGCCCGGAGGTGATGCGGCAGTTCCACGGGGCCATCGTCTGCAACGCCACGGCGGTAGATTTGCAGACTTTGGAGGGCGAGCGCCCGCGAATTCCCATTGTGCTCTACAACCGGCACAGTGACTGTTTTCCCGGTGTTGAGATGGATCACCAGACCATTGGCCGACGGATGGCGCAGGAATTCGCAGCTCACGGGCGAAAAGACGCCGTGTGGCTGGCCTCACAGGCGCCCTATGAGTACCAGCAGATCCGGCAGAAGGCCTTCACCCAGGAGGCGGAGCGTCTGGGGATGCGCGTGCGGGTTTTGGGCGGCCCGGACCAGATGCCCAGCGGCAGCCTGCTGGCCCGGCGCCTGCGCGAGGAGGGGCTTCCGGACTGCATCGCCGCCGCCAGTGACCGCTTGGCCATCGGCGCGCTGCACGGCCTGCGGGGCATTGCAATCCCGGAGCAGTTGGAGCTGATCTGCGTGGGCAACGGCGACCGGCAGCTGCAGGAGTACACCCAGCCGGCGCTGTCTGTCATCGATCTGCCCATGGAGGAGATGGCCCGCCGCTGTTTTGAGATGCTGATGGAATGCCTGGCGGGGAAGACGCCGGCGTCCGAGGTGCTTCCGGTGCGGTATATTGCCCGGGGGACGACCATTTGAGCCAAAGAGCACAACGCCCCGTCAATGAAACAGAATGGATACAATACTCAAAGGAGGAACAGACAATGCCGGAGTCTAAAATGAAACGGCCCAGCCCTGAGGAAATGCAAAAGAGAATGCAGATGATAATGGCCCGGACTCGAGCCAGCCATGACAAGGTCTGCCCCAAGGTTACCGAAGAGGTTGCCGCCGAGGAGGTCTGGATTGCCTCTGAGGACGGCGCAAAGATGCGTACAATCCTCATCCGTCCCGTGGGCATTGAGGGGCCCTGTCCCACCATTGTCATGCGCAGCTGCTATCCCTACCAGGAAGAAATGATGAAGAACCAGGCTGAGAGCTATGCCCAGCATGGCTTCGCGGTTGCCTACCAGTGGTGCCGCGGCATCAACGGCTCTGAGGGACAGTGGGAGCCGAATGTCTGGGACCGTGCCGACGGCCTGGCAATGGTGAACTGGCTGCAGCAGCAGGCGTGGGTCAAAAACATGGGCTATGTGGGGGCCAGCTACCTGGCCATGACCGGCTGGATCATGGCCGACGCCGTCCCAGACAAGATGAAGACCATGTATCTGACCGTCTATGGCACGGTGCGCCATACCTCTGCCTGGAGAGAGGGCCTGTTCCGTCAGGATATTCTCACCGCCTGGGCCAAGGACAACGCCGGCTATCCGGTCAGCGCCGACTATATGGAGTCGGCCAGATACCGCCCGCAGGTGGAGGTTGACGAGGTCATGTGGGGCGGGCGGCTGAACTGGTACCGCGACTGGATCACCCATCCCAGCCGAATCGATCCCTATTGGGCGGAGGGCCATTGGGAAACTCTGCGCAATGTTCCGGCTAAGCTGAACATCCCGGTCTTTGTGGGCGAGGGCTGGTATGATCACCACTTGGGGTCCATGCTTGAGGGCTATGCGACCCTGTCTGAGAGGGCAAGGCAGCACTCTGTCCTACAGATTAACCCTGGCAACCACGGCCTGCGTCCGGCCATCCCGGGCCAGCCCAAGCAGGAGCACGCCGCCATCGATGAGGCCGAGCAGCAGATGCGCTGGTTCTACGACATTCTCGTGCGGGAGCAATATCCCGCTCCCGAGGTCAAGTACTACCTGATCGGGGCCGACGAGTGGCGCAGCTACAGCGAGTACCCCCCAAAAACCAATGGACAGGCCGTGTTTTATTTAGATGGTGAGACCCTTCGCTCCGCCCCCGGTATGACCGCAGGTAGAAGCTATGACTATGACCCCGAGAACCCCGTCAGCTCCCATGGGGCGGAGTCCCTCTTCGCCTCCATGATGCACATAGGCGCTCTGGAGCAGCCGGAGCCCAACTGGCGTCCGGATGTGCTGAGCTATGTTTCCGAACCCTTGGACAAAGCGCTGGACATCGTCGGCCCGGTCAAGGCCCAGCTCTGGGTGCAGTCCGATGCCCCGGATACCTGCTTTACCATCAAGCTGATAGAGGTTGATAAGAACGGCAAGGCCTGGCATATCCGCAATGGCATCACCACACTGGGCTGGCGAAACGGGGCCACGGAGAAGCAGTCCTATGACGGCGGGCCTGTTGAGCTGACCATCGCCTGTTGGGACGTGGCCTGGCGGCTGCAGCCCGGCTCCCGCCTTCGCGTAGACGTCAGCAGCTCCAACTTCCCGGAGTACTCTGTCCACCCCAACACCGATGTCCTTTGGTCCCTGGCCACCGAGACCCGCGTGGCCCATCAGACGATTCTCACCGGCGAGCAGTACCCGTCATGCATTGTGCTGCCGTTGGATGAGCGATAAAGAAACATATTTTGCGACTAAAAAAGGGAGCTGAGACGTAGCCTTAGCTCCCTTTTTAAATTGTATTTGACGATGTTGTAAATCCGTGTCGGCTCTTGCATCCTGGCAGCAAATAGGCTATAATAAATCAATATCACTTTTCAAAGGGAGGTACCGTGCATGAGACGCTTCAAACTGCCGAATATTCACAACCTGGCCAAGATGCTCTTCCAGCGGGTGGTCATTGTCAGTCTCCTGATCCTGCTGCAGCTGCTGCTGGTGGCGTTCATGGCTCTGGATGGCAACTGGTCTTCGGTGGGATATTGGATTGCCATGTACGTGCTCTCCATGGGGACAGCCCTGCACATCATCTCCAACGACACCGACCCGGCTTACAAGATCGGCTGGATGACGGCAGCGATGTGCCTGCCCATCGTGGGCTGCCTGCTCTACCTTCTTCTGGGCGGCAACCGGCTCTCCAAACGCCTCAAGCGCAAGATGTCCTCCATGCAGCAGACCCTAGCGGAGAATCTCTCCCAGGATGCGGAGATGTACACTTGGCTGGAGCACAAGGAACCAGACGCGGCCCTGCAATCTAACTACCTGACCCATGAGGCCGGCTGCCCCGGCTACACCAACACGGAGACTGAATATTTTCCCCTGGGCGACCGCTGCTTTCCCCGGATGTGCGAGGAAATTGGCAAGGCCCGGAAATACATTTTTTTGGAGTATTTCATTATTGAGAAGGGCCACATGTGGAACACCATCCTGGATCTGCTGAGCGAGAAGGCAGCCGAGGGGGTGGATGTGCGCCTGATTTACGATGACTTTGGCACCATCACCCGCCTGCCCTACAACTATAAGCAGGAGATGGAGGGCAGGGGCATTAAGTGCGAGGTCTTTAACCCCTTTATCCCGGTACTCTCCTCCCGGCTGAACAACCGTGACCACCGGAAGTTTCTGATCATCGACGGGGCCGTGGCTTTTACGGGAGGCATCAACCTTGCCGACGAGTATATCAACGTGACCCACCCCTTCGGCCACTGGAAGGACGCAGGCATTCTGGTCCGCGGCGACGCGGCCTGGAGCATGACGGTGATGTTTTTGGCCATGTGGCAGTATCAGCGGGGCCGCCGGGAGGACATCGCTTCCTACCGGCCGGATCCCGTGGAGGTCACCAGCCAGGGCTTCATCCAGCCCTACACCGATAACCCCCTGGACGCCGAACCGGTGGGGGAGCGGGTGTACCTGAACCTTATCAACCGCGCCCACAAGTCGGTGCGCATCATGACCCCTTACCTTATCATCAACGCGGAGATGATCACAGCCCTCATCACCGCCGCCAAATCCGGCGTCGAGGTGAGTATCATCACGCCCCATGTCCCGGACAAGTGGTATGTCCACGCCCTGACTCGCGCCCATTACGGCAACTTGGTTGCCGCCGGGGTCCGCATTTACGAGTATACCCCGGGCTTTATCCACTCAAAGGTTTTCTGCGTTGACGGCCTATACGCCACCGTGGGGACCATCAACCTGGACTTTCGCAGCCTATACCTTCACTTTGAGGACGGTGTCTGGATGTTTAAGGCGGGCTGTATTGATGACATCGAGCGCGATTTTGACGAAACCATTCCTGTGTGTCAGGAGGTTACGCTGGAGTCCTGCACCGGCCTGCCCTTCTATAAGCGCTTGGGTCAGGCGGTCCTGCGGCTGCTGACGCCGCTGATGTGACGGGTTGACAGTATCTCATGGCAATGATATACTGGCGGTATTCTCATGCGTGAGGAAATACCCACTGCTGAATATCTGACCCGCGGAACAAATATCACGAGATCTCTGAGCCGCCTTATACCCAATAGGGGATATGGCGGCCGTTTGTTATGGGGCCCGTAAATGAGCCGTCGAGCTGGCCCAGCTACATTTGCCCGACCAACGGCAGACGGCTTTGGACAGCAGGGTACACACAATCATCATATAAGGAGCAATTGCTATCATGTTCGCTTATCTCGATAACGCCGCGACAACACAGCCCTGTGCCGCTGCGGTAGACGCCATGACCCGGGCGATGACGCAAGCCTGGGGCAATCCCTCGTCGCTGCACCGCGTTGGCGATCCGGCCCGGGTACTCATGAAGCAGGCCCGGCAAGCAGTGGCGGCAGCCATGGGAGCGCAGCCGGAGCGGGTGTTCTTCACCTCCGGCGGCACCGAGGCCGACAACTGGGCCATTTTTTCCTCGGCACAGCGCATGGGCAAGCGCGGCAGGCATCTGATTACCACTGCCGTGGAGCACCACGCGGTTCTGAGCGCCTTCCAAAAGCTCGAACAGCAGGGCTACGAAGTGACCTACCTCCAGCCGGAGAGCGACGGCATGGTGACAGCCGCCGCCCTCAAAGCGGCTCTGCGCAAAGACACCGTCCTGGTCTCTGTGATGATGGTCAACAATGAGACCGGCGCCGTGATGCCCATCCAGGAGATGGC
>CALWWH010000118.1 GCA_944385195.1 uncultured Oscillospiraceae bacterium
AGCATTACCTCCAGAGAGTTGGTAATCAGTGTCATATTGCGCTTGTCTGCCATCTGGCGGGAGACGAAGACGGAGGTGGAACTCTCATCGAGCATGACGCGCTCCCCGTCCCGGAGCAGACCGGCGACGAGAGCGGCGATGGTCTGCTTTTCGCGGACGTTGGTCTTCTCGCGGACTGAGAAGGGAGACTCGCTCTGCGGCTCCTCGCGGAAGACCGCGCCGCCATAGGTCTTGGTGGCGTAGCCCTCGCGCTCCAGGCGTTCCAAATCCCGGCGGATGGTCTCCTCAGAGACGTGATACCGGCGGCTGAGCTCGCCGACTAGGACGCGTTTGTGCTGCCGGAGCAGTTCCAGAATTTGCTCACGGCGTTCGATGGCTAACATGTGTAGCTGCCCCTTTCAGTGTGATTAGCGTTCACCTTAGGATGGTATGAGGGTAATTATACTCCCATAACCCCACAAATGTCAACGCAAATCAACGATGACTTTTACGAAAAAATATGGTATGATATGCGGTAATAGGACAGAACCCAGAGAGAAGGACTTTAGATGTACGACACCCATATTTTTTTGGATTTTGAGATGAACCCCATCCCCCGGGAGTTTAAGGAGGAGCGCTCTCTTTGCCATGCGGAGATCTGTGAGATTGGCGCTGTGAAGCTGGACGCAGAGTATCGCGTTGTGGGGCGCTTCAGTCAGGTGGTCCGGCCACACTACGCCCCTATTGCACCACATATTACCAAGCTGACGGGCATCACCGACGAAGAGGTTGCCGGCGCTCCGGACTTTGAGCAGGCGGTAGAGCTGTTTGCCAACTGGATTGGGGAGGGGCGGGCCCGTATTTACAGCTGGAGTCTCAGCGATTGGTATCAGCTCGACGACGAGAGCTACCTCAAAGAGATCTCGCTGCCCTGGCAGCTGTGCCAGCGCTGGATGGATTTCCAGGCCGTGTATACCCGGCTCATTGGGCTCTCCGGGGCCAATCCGCTGTCGCTGAAATTTGCCATCGGTACCGTGGAGCAGAGCTTCGACGGTCAGGCCCACCGGGCGGTGGACGATGCGGCCAACTCTGCCGAACTGCTGCGCATCGTCAAATCCGGCCGCCTGCCGGACCAGGCCAGAATCATCCGCGAGGCGCTGCACCCAAGCCAGGGACTGGCCTCCATGGGCGATGCCCTGCATGATCAGCTGGCAGGCTGGAGGGCAAAGGAGAAATAAATTCATGGGAACAGTAAAATCGTGTTCTTGAACGTAAAAGCCGGTGCAGCGGTGATCTTTACATCACCGCTGCACCGGTTTTTGGCCAATAGTCCCCCTCAAATGCTGCCGCATAGACTAGGTCTTTCGGACAACTGTATGTCCTCGGTGCCGCCCTAAGCGATGCTCAAACCGATGCGGATTTCGTGGTCCCAGATCTGGCCTGGGCGCAGGACGGTGCTCGGCCACTCAGGATGGTGGGGGCTGTCGGGGTTGAACTGCGGCTCTAGGCAGAAGGACTCCTGCTGGCGCGGCTCGGTGCCGAAGACGGGGGCGATAAACAGCTGCGTACCGGGCAGGTCCGTGTGCAAGGTCAGGACGCGGCCGCTGGCCGGGTCATAGGCCTTTGCCTGGGGCTGGGCGCCGGAGAAGATCAGCTGGTGGTCATAAAAGCCGGGGCCGATGGGGCGGCCGGTGCGGAAATCAAACGCGGTTCCCTCTACACAGGCAACGCCCGTGGGGATGAGAGCCTCGTCCACCGTCAAGTAGTGGTCACAGCCCAGGGTCAGAACGTAGTCGCAGACGGGGCCGCCCAGGTTGTAATAGGCGTGGTTGGTCAAATTGCAGACGGTGGGCTTGTCGGTCACGGCTTGTAGTCCCAGTACGACGGTGTTATCCTCGGTGAAGGCAAAGCGGGCGACGATGGTCATATTGCCGGGGAAGCCATCGGCTCCGTCGGGCAGCAAGCAGGTCATGACCACTTGCCGGCCGTCCTCGGCGCTGTCCCAGGTCAGGGCAGTGACGCCCTGGCCGCCATGGAGCGTGTTGAGGCCGTGCTCATTCTTGGTTAGCTCGTAGGTGACGCCGTCCAGCTCGAAGCTCGCGCCGGCAATGCGGTTGCTATAGCGGCCAATGGTGGCGCCGCGGGAGCCGCCGCGGGACAGGAATCCCTCTAGATCCTTCGGGCCGACGATGACATCGCCCAGGACGCCGTTCTGATCCGGGACCTTGAGGCTGACGATGCGCGCGCCGAAATTGCAGACGCTCATGCTGGCGCCGGAGGCATTGGTGATAGTATAGAGCCAAACGTCGGCATTGTCAGGCGTTTTGCCCCACAATTCTTTTTGAATCATGTTAGTTCTCCTTTCAGAGTTAGATTATGGATGAAAAACGCCCAGTTCAAAGCTGTCTCGAACGAGCTTGCGGGCAGCAGCCAGGTCCGCCAGTGCGCCGGAGGCGATCGCCTGGCAGAGCAGGTTGCCGATGGCGGTAGCCTCGGTGGGGCCAGTGTAGACGGGAATGCCGCAGGTTTTAGCAGTCAGGGCGTTGAGGTAGTTGTCCTGACTGCCGCCGCCGACAATGTACAGGGCGTCAAAGGACTTGCCGGTGATGTCGCCAATTTGCCGCATGGTATCGGCGTAGCACTTGGACAGGGAGTTGTAGGCACAGCGCATCAGCTGGCCGATGGTCTCAGGCACGGGCTGATGAGAGCGGATGCAAAGGGCTTTAATCGCCTGGGTCATGCTCTTGGGCGCCATGAGAGAGGGGTCATTGCAGTCGATGAGGGAGGTAAAGCCGGCGGCTTCATTGGCCATCTCAGACAGCTGGGCAAAGCCGTACTTGTCCGCGCCCAGCTCTTTGCGGATGTTCTGGACGATCCACAGTCCCATGATGTTCTTCAGATAGCGGTAGCGATAGCCGTATCCGCCCTCGTTACTCAGGTTCAGGGCCTGGCTGGCGGGGGTTGTAATGGGCTCAAAAAGTTCCACGCCCATGAGGCTCCAGGTGCCGCTGGAAATCCAGATGGCGTCATCGCCTTGGGCGGGGACAGCCATGACGGCTGCCGCTGTGTCGTGGCTGGGGGCCTGGATCACGCTGGTCTGGTAGCCAATCTCCGCAGCGATGGCTTCGCGCAGAGGGCCGACGACAGTGCCGGGGGTGGTCAGAGGACCGAAGAGCTTGCGGGGATAGCCCAGACGGTCGATGAGCTCCCAATCCCAGTCTCTGGCAGCAGCGTTGAGCAGACCCGTGGTACTGGCGAAGGTGTATTCCCAGCGGGCGGCGCCAGTGAGCAGCCAATTGAGGTAGTCGGGGACCATCAGCATGGTCTCGGTTCGGGGCAGGTACGCCTTGGAAGCCATGAGCTGATAAATCGTGTTGAAGGGCTGTTTCTGCGTTCCGGTCCGGGCATAGAGCTCTGCCTCAGGGATGCGCTCGGCGACCAGGGCGTCCATACCCTGATTGCGGCTGTCGCGGTAGGCGTAAGTCTTGCCAAGGACGCGGTGCTCCTGGTCCAGCAGGACGTAGTCGACGCCCCAGGTGTCGATGGCGATGCAAGAGGGGCGTTTTCCCAGTTCTCCAGCCTTCTTGAGGCCCGCGACGATATTGGCCAGGAGGGACTCATAATCCCAGCACAGGCTGCCGTCAACCATAACGTTTCCGTTGGGGAAGCGGTAGACCTCCTCCATCTGAAGCTTGCCACCTTCGATCCAACCGAGGATATGGCGGCCGGAGGAAGCGCCGATGTCGATGGCGAGATAGTATTGCATGGCTGTTACCTCATCGTTGATTTGATTGGTTTTTTGTTTATTGTGTTTATTTTAGCATATTGCGGCTTTGCGCGCAAGGGATATTGTGCAAGGCTATGGCATATGTTTTACTGGAAAAAGAGAAGGACAAAGAGGGGATAGTAGGCCCTATTGCCGCCTGTTATCCCCTAAGGAGGTAGTAAACTTGACTTATCGCCGCCCTAAACCAACCGCAAAACCCGATACGCTTTCCCTTCGCCTGGTCATTTCGCTAGTAATGGTGGCTGCGGCACTCCTGGTTCAACGATACGATCCAGAACTTTTGCAGCCCATCCGTGAGATGCTGACGGCCAACACTGGCGAGGTTGCAGAAGCGTTTGCCCAATTCGGAGACAGCCTCGGAGAGGGAGAAGCTGTTGTCAACGCCTGGTCGGAGCTGCAATATGCGCTTAAAGCTTTGCCTTAAACCCGGATTTGTGGCCTTTTTGGGCTTGCTTTTACTCTTTGATAAGGCATGGCCGCTATATCTACTGCTTACTGTGGCGGTGCATGAATTGGGCCATCTGTTTGCCTTGCAGTGTCTTGGCGTCAAAAGTGCTGCACTGACGCTGGGCCTGGGCGGCGGGGTTGTCGACTGTCAGCCATTGGAGCGGCGGCAGCTGGTGATCGCGGCCCTGGCCGGCCCGCTGGCAAGCGTTCTATGGGGGCTGCTGCTCCTGCGGCCTGCGCCGGAAGCAGCGCTGCTCAGCTTTGCAGCTGGGATCTTTAATCTGCTGCCCATTCCGCCCCTGGACGGCGGCACTGCCCTTGGAGCGCTGACAAATCAGACCGTCACTGCCGTCCTCAGCGCGCTGACAGCGGGTACTCTGCTGGCTCTGGCAATATCCTCCATGCCTATGCTGGGCTGGTGGCCGGTCCTTTTGGCAATCTGGGCGCTGGGGCGTGCTTTTGCGGAAAATATGCTTGCTATTCGGGGCAAAAGAGAGTAAGATATATCAGATAGACTTCTACACGAAAGACGTGATGACATGACAAGCAAGCTGGAGCGCATCCTGCCGCTGGTGCAGAAGCCTGCCCGCTATACCGGCGGCGAATACGGCCAGATTCTCAAGGACAAGGCCGTTGTGGAGGTCCGCGTGGCTTTCTGCTTCCCGGATACCTATGAGATCGGCATGTCCAATCTGGGCCTGCGCATCCTCTACGGCGTGATGAATCAGCCGGACTGGTGCTGGTGCGAACGTGCCTTTGCCCCCTGGGGGGATATGGCAGAGCAGATGGCCAAGCACGGCATCCCGCTCTACGCCCTGGAGAGCGGCGACCCGCTGGCAGAGTTTGATCTGCTGGGCTTCTCTCTGGGATATGAGATGAGCTACACCACCATGCTGGACATGCTGAAGATGTCTGGCATCCCCCTTCGCAGCGCGGATCGACAAGGCCTCAATCAGATGGTCTTTGCCGGCGGCACCTGCGCCTGCAACCCTGAGCCTTTGGCTCCCTTTGTGGACTTCTTTGTTGTCGGCGAGGGCGAAGAGATGAATCTGGAGGTGCTCACCCTCTACCGCCAGGCCAAAGCCGAGGGCTGGGACAAGGTCCGTTTCCTGGAGAGCGTCTGCCGGATCTCCGGCGTCTATGTCCCCAGCTTCTACGAAGTTGGTTACCATGAAGACGGCACCATCGCCAGCGTGAGGCCCACACATGGCGCTCCGGCCCAAGTTACCAAGCGCATCGTGCAGGACTTTGACCAGAGCTACTTCCCGGTCCGCACCATCATCCCCTCCACCGAGATCGTCCATGACAGGACCACCCTGGAGCTTTTCCGCGGCTGCATCCGCGGCTGCCGCTTCTGCCAGGCGGGCTTTACCTATCGGCCTATTCGCTCCCGCAGCGCCGACACCCTGACAAAGCAGGCTGTGGAGGCTTTGCAGGCCAGCGGCTATCAGGAGATGACCCTATCGAGCCTCTCCACCTCCGACTATAAGCCTTTGCCGGAGCTGATGACCCGTCTGCTGGACTACTGCGAGCCTCGGAAGATCAACCTGTCTTTACCCTCCCTGCGCGCGGACAACTTCTCTGAGGATCTGGCTGAACGGCTCAAAGCCGTGCGTATGAGCGGCCTGACCTTCGCTCCTGAGGCTGGTACGCAGCGCCTGCGGGATGTCATCAACAAGAATCTGACCGAGGACGAAATCATTGAGACCTGTAAGATCGCGTTTGAAAACGGCTGGAACGCTGTGAAGCTGTACTTCATGCTGGGTCTGCCCACGGAGACCGATGAAGACGTTCTGGGTATCGCCGAGCTGGCCAAGCGTGTGCTGCACACCTGGCGCGTCCACGCCAGCAACAAAAAACGCGGCGTCAAGATTACTGTCTCCACTTCTTATTTCGTGCCAAAGCCCCACACCCCCTTCCAGTGGCAGGCGCAGATTACCCCGGAGGAATTTACCCGCCGCCAGCGCCTTCTGCGGGACGCCATTGACAGCAAGAGCATCATTTATAATTGGCACGAGCCGGATGTGAGTTATCTGGAGGCGGTGCTGTCCCGCGGCGACCGCCGTCTGGCTCCTGCCTTGGAGCGCATGGTGATGCAGGGCGGCCGTCTGGACGCCTGGAGCGAGTACTTTGACTCTCAGCGCTGGACTGACGCCC
>CALWWH010000119.1 GCA_944385195.1 uncultured Oscillospiraceae bacterium
AACTGTCTCGCCCTCGTCCATGCCCAGCTTAGCAGGCAAGTAGTCCCCCAGGGTCGATGCCTTGCCATCCTCAAAGTCCAGCAGGCGGGTTTTGTAGACCTGCTGCTGGTTGGTGAAGACCAATAGCTCAGCGCGGTTGGTGGTCTCCCAGACCTTGGCGATAGCGTCGCCCTCTTTGACTTTTTGTTCACCGCTCATGCGCAGAGACTGGGGGGTAATTTTTTTGAGATAGCCCTCCCGGCTGAGAAAAACGCTGACGGGGTAATCAGGGACATCTTCTTCTACAACGTTTGCCTCTTCGACGTCATAGACAATTGAGGTCCTCCGGGGCACTGCATACTTCTTGATGACGGCCTCCAGGTCGCTGATGATGAGCTTTTTGACACGTTTGGGCTGCTCCAAAATCTGCTGTGCGTCGGCAATCTGCTCTTCCAGGGAGGCAATCTCCTGGGTGCGCTTGAGGATATATTCCTTGTTGATGTTGCGCAGCCGGATCTCGGAGATATACTCCGCCTGCGCCTGGTCAATGCCAAAACCGATCATCAGATTGGGGACGACCTCTGCGTCGGTTTCGGTCTGGCGGATGATGACGATGGCCTTGTCAATGTCCAGCAGAATGGTGGCCAGGCCCTGGAGCAGATGCAGCTTTTCCCGGCGCTTCTGCTGCTCAAAATAGATCCTGCGGCGCACACAATTGGTCCGCCAGGCAACCCACTCCTCCAAAATCTCGCGGATACCCAGAACCTTTGGCTGTCCGGCAATCAGAATATTGAAGTTGCACGAGAAGGTATCCAGCAGAGGCGTGCTGCGGAAGAGCTTGGCCATCAGCTTGTCCGGATCGACACCCCGCTTGAGGTCAATGGCAAGCTTCAGACCGGAGAGGTCAGTTTCATCGCGCATGTCGGAAATCTCGCGGATCTTCCCGGCCTTAATGAGCTCGGCCACCTTATCCATAATGGCCTCAGTGGTGGTGCTGTACGGAATCTCATAGATCTCGATGAGGTTGCCCTCTTTCAGATAGCGCCATTTAGCCCGCAGGCGAATGCTGCCGCGACCAGTCCGATACACCTCGCGCAGAGCGTCCCGGTCATAGAGATAGTCTGCACCGGTGGGAAAATCCGGAGCGGGAAGAACTTCCATGAGATCGCAATCCGGGTCCTTGATATATGCAATGGTTGCCCGGCAGACCTCTTCCAGGTTAAAACCACAGATGTTGCTGGCCATACCAACAGCGATCCCTATGTTGGAGGATACCAGCACATTGGGAAAGGTGGTGGGAAGCAGCTGTGGCTCCTTCATTGTGGCGTCGTAATTGTCTATATAGTCGACGGTGTCGCTGTCAATTTCCCGGAAGAGCTCGGCACAGATCGGGTCCAGCTTGGCCTCGGTATACCGAGAGGCGGCATAGGCCATGTCACGGGAATAGCACTTGCCGAAGTTGCCCTTGGAATCCACAAAGGGATGCAGCAGCGCGCCGTAACCCCGAGACAGACGCACCATGGTCTCGTAGATAGCGCTGTCGCCGTGGGGATTCAGGCGCATGGTCTGGCCGACGATGTTGGCGGACTTGGTCCGTCCGCCGCTCAACAGGCCCATCTTATACATGGTGTAAAGCAGCTTACGGTGAGAGGGCTTGAAGCCGTCGATCTCCGGGATGGCCCGCGATACGATGACGCTCATCGCGTAGGGCATATAGTTGAGCTCCAAGGTGCTGGTGATGGGCTGCTCGAGGATCTCCGCGTGCAGGCCAGCGACGTTGGGGTTGTCTTTTGCTTTGTTGTTGGGTTCTTTTTTCTTCGCCATGGAATCACCGCCCTTTTGCTAACGAAGTTAAGAGATATCAGCCAGATCCAGGAATTCATGGCCATGCTCCTGGATATGGATTTTGCGGCCTGTGAGGTTATCACCCAGCAGCAGGTCGAAGTAGTAGGCTGTCCGAGCTGCATCCTCGGGCATGACTTTGATCAGCCGGCGGGTCTCCGGATTCATGGTGGTCATCCACATCATCTCCGGGTCGTTTTCTCCAAGTCCCTTGCTCCTGGCAATGGTGTAGCGCTTTCCTTCCAGATCCTTAAGAATCTGGGCCTTTTCGTTCTCATTGTAGGCAAAATAGGTTTTATCCTTGCAGTTGATTTCAAAGAGCGGAGACTCCGCGATATAGACATAGCCCTTTTCAATCAGGGTCGGAGTCAGCCGGTAGAGCATCGTCAGAACCAAGGTTCGGATCTGATAGCCATCGTAGTCGGCATCCGTGCAGATGATGACCTTACTCCAGCGCAGCGCTGCCAGATCGAAGGTGGACAAATCCTTTGCGTGCTTATGCTGCACTTCTACGCCGCAGCCCAGAACGCGAATCAGGTCGGTGATGATCTCAGACTTGAAAATGCGCTCGTAGTCGGCCTTCAGGCAGTTGAGGATTTTGCCGCGAATGGGCATAATGCCCTGAAATTCCGCGTCACGGCCGAGCTTGACGCTGCCCAGCGCAGAATCACCCTCGACGATGTAGATCTCGCGCTTGGAGGTGTCGCGGCTGCGGCAGTCGACGAACTTTTGTACGCGGTTAGAGATGTCTAGGGTGCCGGAGAGCTTTTTCTTGATGTTGACGCGGGCCTTTTCGGCGCTCTCACGACTGCGCTTGTTGACCAGCACCTGGTCCGCAATACGGTCGGCCTCTTGCTTGTTTTCGATGAAGTAGACTTGCAGGCGGCTGCGGAAGAACTCGGTCATAGCCTCCTGGACAAACTTGTTTGTGATGGCTTTCTTGGTTTGGTTCTCATAACTGGTGCGGGTGGAAAAACAGTTGGTGACCAGGATCAGGCAGTCTTCGATGTCCTGGAAGGTGATCTTGCTGTCGGTCTTGGTATATTTGTTGTTTTGCTTGCAGTAGGCGTCGATGGCGTAGACAAAAGCGTTCTTGACCGCCTTTTCCGGCGCGCCGCCGTGCTCGAGATAGCTGGAGTTGTGGTAGTACTCAATGCGGTTGACGGTATTGGAAAAACAAAGGGCGGCTGAGATTTTCAGTTTATACTCCGGCATGTCTTCGCGGTCTTTACCGCGGCGCTCTGCTTCCCAGAACTGGGGCATCGTCATGGACGATCCTTCGGAGAGTTCGTTGACATAGTCTATGATACCGTTTTCATAGACGTAGTCCGTAGTCTCAAATTTGCCGTCTACCTGATTGCGAAATCGAAAAGTAACGCCTGCGTTGACAACGGCTTGGCGCTTACAGATATCATGAAAAAACGCAGGAGAAACATTGATATCTGTAAAAACATCCAGATCTGGCAGCCAATGGAAGCGAGAACCAGTCTTTTTGCGGCTGATGGAGTGCTTTTTCAGACCGCCGATGTTCTCTCCGCGCTCAAAATGAAGGTTATATTGGAACCCATCTCGAAAGACTTCTGCGTCGAACCATGCTGAGCTGTATTGCGTAGCGCAGGCGCCCAGGCCATTGAGTCCCAGAGAGTACTCATAACTTTCACCCTCATGATTGTTGTATTTACCGCCGGCGTAGAGCTCACAAAAAACCAGCTCCCAGTTGTAACGTCCCTCGGCCTCGTTCCAGTCCAGCGGACAGCCACGTCCCATATCTTCAACTTCGATGCTATGATCTTCGAAGCGAGTGATGGTAATCAGGTTCCCGTACCCCTCGCGGGCCTCGTCGATGGCGTTGGAGAGAATCTCAAAAATCGCGTGTTCGCAGCCCTCGAGACCGTCGGAGCCAAAGATGACGGCGGGGCGCTTTCTGACGCGATCGGCGCCTTTGAGGGAGCTGATGCTGTCGTTTCCGTAAGTTTGTTTCTTATTCATCTGTTAGTCCTACATCCTCCACAGTTGCAGCAGGGCGCAACAATCCATACTAATTTATTCTATAGTATACAGAACTGGTGATAAAAAGTCAAGTTGTACGCATTTGACGGCAAAATAAAAGCACAGAGAGCTTTCAGTCCCCTGAAAAGCTCTCTGTGTTCGTATCTCCGGTCCATGACCCGGGATGCACTTGACCGTCCGTTCGAGAGACAAGAATCAGTAAACTTGCGCTATGGTACTGATCCAGTCATATTCATGAGATATGCCTCGCGATCTGGCCTTGACCGCTCTGTACTCTCGCTCGTCCTGTCCGAGAGTAGTTTGTGCAGGGAAGTCGGAGTTATACAGGAATCAATTTCCATATGGCGCATATTCTTGTCCCAAGAGGGGGGACGAGCATGAGTCAGGCTGTGCTGCTCGGTGGGAGCTTGGTATGCATGTGGGTATTATTTCGAATCATGAGCGCGCCGATCCGTCTGGTGTGGAAACTAGTGGTAAACGTTCTGTGTGGATTTGCTCTTCTAGTGGTTTTAAAGATTCTCGGGACATGCATTGGGTTAACAATCGGTGTGAATTTGATGAATATTTTGCTGGTAGCACTGTTGGGTTTACCGGGATTAGGCTTGCTTATTATGCTAAACTTCTTCCTGCTGTAGCATAAAATGGAGCTTGTAAACCCCAATAGCGCCCTGCGTTTTGTGTATGTTGCATGAATTCAGGGGAAGAAATCCACGAATCTGTCAATTGCATTGTGTAGCGAGATAGATTATAATGTATTCTGTTATGACACACTGCGGAGGGGTTTCCTCTGTCCGTGGAGTACGGAAGGAGTAATTCATATGGGCTACCAAGCCAAAGACGTTCGTAATATCTGCTTGCTGGGACACGGTGGAGACGGAAAGACGTCTCTCGTCGAGAGCATGCTGTTTATGACCAAGGGCATTGATCGCCTTGGTAAGACGACTGATGGAAACACCGCCAGTGACTTTGATCAGGAAGAGATCAAGCGCGGCTACTCTATTTCTACTACCGTTCTGCCTGTTGAGTTTAACGGCACGAAGCTGAACATCCTGGACAACCCCGGCTACTTTGACTTTGCCGGCGAAGTGATGCAGTCTCTGAACGTTGCCGACGCCGGCGTCATCCTTGTCTCCGGCAAGGGTGGCCTGACCGTAGGCGCTGAGAAGTCCTGGAAATATCTCAAGCAGCGTGACCTGCCCCGAGCCATCTACGTATCTAAGATGGACGAGGAAAATGCAGATTATGTCGGGACTGTCAACACGCTGCGCGAGAAATTTGGCATCTCTATTGTCCCGGTGATGATCCCTATTATGGAGGGCAGCAAGCCGGTCGGATATGTCAATGTCATTAAGAAGACTGCTTTTTCCTGGAAAGACGGTAAGACCACTGAGATGGCCATCCCGGGTGAATTCGCGGATATGACCGAGGAGTACTATGAGATGATCTGTGAGGCTGTCGCCGAGACCGACGAGGAGCTCATGGAGAAGTACTTCGACGAGGGTGCTGAGGCCTTTACCAACGAGGAGATCATTTCTGGTGTTCGCAACGCTGTGAAGGAGTGCACCATGGCTCCTGTGTTCTGCGGCTGCGCTTTGACCGGGTTTGGCACCATGGAACTGCTGCAGGCTCTGACCGACATGGCCCCCAACCCGCTGGAAGGGAGAGGCATTGTCGTTACCGATGCCGACGGCAATAACCCCAAAACCGTCGCTCTGGATCCGGACGGCAGCCCCGCCATCTTTGTTTACAAGACCATCTCTGACCAGTATGGAAAGAAATCTTATTTCAAGGTCATCTCCGGTAAGATCACCAGCGATACCTCTTTGTACAATGTGCGTGCCGGTGTCAACGAGAAGCTGGGCCACATCTACATGCCGAAGGGTAAGAAGGATGTCGAAGTCACCGAGCTGTGCTGCGGCGATATCGGTGTCGTTACCAAGCTGGCCAGCGTCAAGACAGGCGACACGCTCTGCTCTGCTTCCAATCCTATCTATGTCAAGGGCGCAGACTATGCCGAGCCCTGCCATACGATGGCCATCTATGCCAAGACCAAGGGACAGGAAGACAAGGTCGCCGCAGGTCTTGCCCGCCTGGGTGAGGAGGATCTGTCGTTTACATACGTCAACAACCCTGAGACCAAGGAAATGGTGCTCTCCGGTGCTGGCGATATCCACCTGGATGTCCTGTGCTCCAAGCTTAAAAATAAGTTTAACGTTGAGGTTGAGCTGCGCCCGGCGAAGATCGCTTACCGTGAGAAGATCCGCAAGAAGGTCGAGGTCCGGGGCCGCCATAAGAAGCAATCCGGCGGTCATGGCCAGTTTGGCGACGTTGTCATCGAGTTCGAGCCGGGCGATTCCGAGGAGCTGGTCTTTGAAGAGCGCGTCGTCGGCGGCTCTGTTCCGAAGAATTTCTTCCCTGCTGTTGAGAAGGGTCTGCGCGAATCCGTCACCAAGGGCGTCCTGGCCGGCTTCCCTGTCGTGTTCCTGAAGGCCACGCTGGTCGATGGTTCCTACCACCCCGTCGACTCCTCTGAAATGGCGTTCAAGACTGCTGCTTCTCTGGCTTACAAGGAGGCTATGCCCAAGGCCAACCCTGTCCTACTCGAGCCGATTGGCAAGCTGGAAGTCACGGTTCCTGACTCCTACATGGGTGATATTATGTCTGATATCTCCAAGCGTAACGGCCGTGTTCTGGGTATGAATCCGAACGAGGACGGTGAGCAGGTTGTCGAGGCGGAGGTTCCGATGGGCGAGATGAGCAGTTATGCAACGGATCTTCGCTCTATGACTCAGGGCCGCGGCTACTTCTCCTTTAAGTTTGAGCGTTATGAGGAAGCTAATCCTGTAACCCAGCAGAAGGTCATTGAAGAGGCCAAGAAGGCTGCTGAGGCGGAATAAAATATCCAAACAAAGCCCCTGTTCTACAGGGGCTTTGTTTGTAGCGCACAAGAAGAACTTTAAAGAATGTTCTGTCGGCACCTTGCACAGATCCGCCGAACTGTGGTAAAATTTTCTCTATATGATAAAGCTGCGATACAATATTTTACGATATCGTATGTGCTGCTTATCTAAAACAGCAGCTGATTCTGAAAACAGGAGGAGCCCAACATGATCTTTCAAGAAAAGTATGAATTGATCCGGAAGCTCGCCCGGGAGTTCGCTGAGAAGGAACTCACCAACGACGTTCTGGACAAAGTCGAGGAGACCGGCGTTTTCCCGCAGGAGATCCTGGACAAGATGGCCAAGGCAGGTTTCTTTGGCATCAAGCTTCCCAAGGAGTACGGTGGACAAGGCGGGGACCATCTGGCTTACGTTATTGTTATGGAGGAGATTGCCCGTGTGAGCGCCGTTGCCAGCCTCTATGTTTCCTCTCCCAACTCACTGGCCGGCGGCCCGCTGCTGCTCAGCGGCACCCACGAGCAGCTGGAGAAGTATCTGCGCCCCTGCGTCACTGGTGAAAAGGTTCTCTGCTTTGCCCTGACAGAACCCGGCGCTGGTTCTGATGCCGGCAGCATGACAACGACCGCTGTCGAAGACGGTGATGACTACATTCTCAATGGTCGTAAGTGCTTTATTACCATGGCTCCGCTGTCTGATTATGCCATCATCTATGCCAAGACTGATAAGTCCAAGGGCAGCCGCGGCATTTCGGCGTTCATTGTTCATATGGATTGGCCCGGCGTCTCCTGCGGCAAGGCGGAGGACAAGATGGGCCTGAAGGGCTGCGCCACCAGCGATATCATCCTTGAAAATGTCCGGGTTCCTAAGGAAAATATGCTGGGCGAGCTGAACAGGGGTTTCTCCAACGCCATGAAGACCCTAGACGTGGGCCGTATTGGCGTCGCCGCCCAGTCCATCGGTGTTGCACAGGGCTGTCTGGACGAGGCCATCAAGTATGCCAAAGAGCGCAAGCAGTTTGGTACGCCCATTGCTAAGTTCCAGAACACGCAGTTTACGCTGGCCGATATGGCCACCAAGCTGACGGCTGCCAAGGAGCTTGTCTACCAGGCGGCCATTGCGCGGGACATGGGAAAGCCCGATAGCAAGGTTGCGTCCATGGCAAAGTACTTTGCCTCTGAGGTTTGCAACGAGATCGCCGCAAAGGCCGTTCAGATCCACGGCGGCTACGGCTTTATTAAAGAATATAAGGTTGAGCGCATGTACCGGGACTGCCGTGTTTTCACCATCTATGAGGGCACCAGTCAGATCCAGCAGATGGTCATCGCCAACGCACTGCTGAAGTAAGGAGGGCATGATAGCATGAAGATCATTGTTTGCGCCAAGCAGGTGCCTGACACCAATGAAGTTAAGATCGATCCCGTTAAGGGCACTCTGATCCGTGACGGCGTGCCGTCTATTCTCAATCCTGACGATGCCAATGCGCTTGAGGCAGCCCTGCAGATCAAAGACGCCAATCCCGATACCAAGGTCAGCATCATCTCCATGGGTCCGCCCCAGGCGCACTATATGCTCCGCGAGTGTCTTGCCATGGGCGCTGACGAGGCCTTCCTGATCAACGGCCGCGTCTTCAGTGGCGCTGATACCTGTGCCACTTCCACGACCATCGCCGGCGGCATTCAGGCCATCGGGGACTACGACATCATTTTTGCCGGCCGACAGGCCATTGACGGCGATACGGCTCAGGTGGGCCCTCAGATTGCGCAGCGCCTCGGCCTGCCGGTGGTCACCTATGTGCAGGGCATCCGTGAGATCAAGGACGGCAGCATTGTTGTGGAGCGTCAGATGGAGGACGGCTATGAGGTCATTGAAGTCCAGACCCCCTGTGTCCTGACCTGTGTCAAGGAACTCAACGAGCCGCGATACATGAGCATCAAAGGAATTTTAGAGGCCTACGACACTCCCATCAAGGAGTTCCTGACCCCCGAGGAGATCGGCCTGGTGGCAGATCAGTGCGGTTTGAAGGCAAGTCCTACGCAGGTTCTGCGCTCCTTTGCGCCCGCTCCCAAGGGCAAGGGCCGTATGTTGGAAGGCACTGTGGTCGAGATGGCTAAGGAACTGGTCAGCTCTCTACAGGAAAAGCACATTGTTTAATAGAAAGGACGAGCAGAAATGGCAATTGTGATCAATAAAGAAGCCTGTAAGGGCTGCACAAAATGCGTGAAAGTCTGCCCCTTTGACGCTATTACCATGGTTGAAAAGAAGGCTGTGATCGGCGCTGGCTGCACTTCCTGCGGTTCTTGCTTGGATGTGTGTCCCTTTGGCGCCATCAGCAAGATTGAGGACCGGGTCGGCGGCGTGGATATCAGCCTGTACCATGATGTGTGGGTGTTTGCTGAGCAGCGTGAAGGAAAGCTGATGAATGTCGCAATTGAGCTGCTGGGGGAGGGCCGAAAGCTGGCAAGCCAGATCGGCTGCCGCCTGTGCGCCATCGTCTGCGGCAGCGGCATCAGCGACCTGCCTGCGGAGCTCATTGCCTACGGCGCCGACGTCGTCTATGTGGCGGATGCGCCTGAGCTGGCAAACTACACCACCGACGCTTATACCAAGACCATCTACGAAGCCATCGATCAGTACAAGCCGGAGATCTGCCTGCTGGGAGCTACCCATATCGGTCGTGACCTCGGCCCCTGCCTGGCGGTTCGCTGCAATACCGGTCTGACCGCTGACTGCACCTCCCTCGAAATCGACCCCCATACCAAGGGTATTTTGCAGACTCGTCCTGCCTTCGGCGGAAACCTGATGGCTACCATCGGCTGCCCGAATCATCGCCCCCAGATGTCCACTGTCCGTCCTGGTGTGATGGAGAAGGCCCTCCGCGACGAGAGTCGTACCGGCGAAGTCATCGCACTCAAGCCCAGCTTTGCTGAGGGTGACATCCGCCAGAAGGTTCTCGAGATCGTTAAGAACGTGACCGAGACGGTCAGCCTGAACGATGCCGACGTCATCGTTGCCGGCGGCGCTGGCTTGGGTGCTGCCGAGGGATTTGAACTGCTCAAAAAACTCGCCAGCCGCCTGGGCGGCACCATTGCCGCCAGCCGTGCGGCGGTCGATTCGGGCTGGATTGACCATGCTTACCAGGTTGGTCAGACCGGCACCACTGTCAAGCCAAAACTGTACATCGCTTGCGGTATCTCCGGTGCAATCCAGCATCTGGCTGGCATGCAGCGCTCTGGCCTAATCGTGGCCATTAACAAGAACGAGGACGCCCCCATCTTTGAAGTTGCTGATTATGGCATTGTCGGTGATCTGTATCAGGTCATCCCAGCAATGTTGGAGGCTCTGGGTTAATTTGGGATTGTACCGCAGGGCCGAATGCATACGCATTCGGCCCTGCTTTGATTGACTATTGCACATTTGATCAAAATAGTGTAAAATATTTTAAAGCAATGTAAGAGGAAGTGTAAGCAATGGAACTGGTTCAACGCACCATTGGTCAGATGCTGCGCAAAGCAGCGGAACAGTGGCCGGACCGGCCTGCACTGCAAAACGCGCAGAGAGTACTGACATGGAAGGAATGTGTGGAAGAGGTTGAACTGCGTGCAGCGGAATTGCTTTCTAAAAACATAAAAAAAGGGACCCATGTGGGCCTTCTAGTGCCCAATAGTATGGAAGCTTTCGTGATGATGCTGGCCTGCTGGGATATTGGCGCAGTTACAGTCCTGCTGAATACTTCTCTGACCGCTGAGGAGCTGAGCCTGCTGCTCGAGCTCTCGGAGGTAAGTGTATTGGTTTCTGGCGGGCAGTATAAGCAGATCGTCTTAATGCAGACCGTTGAAGATGTGCTTGCGCAGTATCAAAGGCTGCCGGTGATCGATTTGTATGCGCCGCCCCAAGCCGGAGTGGATCACGGCCTGCTGGAGCATGCACAGGCTTTGGTTGGGCCGGAGGATATGGCTGCGATTTTATTTACCTCCGGCACGACTTCACTGCCCAAGGCAGTCCCCAGCACCCATTTCATGCGCGTCAACAGCGCCCGTATTCAGGCAAGGGATCTGGCTGCCACAGAAGAGGACAAGTTCTGCGTGACAATTCCGTTGTTCCATTGCTTTGGCCTGACAACCAGCGTGTTGTCCGCGGTTGCAGTTGGCGGGTGTATCTGCTTTCCGAAGAGCAACCGCACCGCAGAGCTTATGCACACCATTTCCACGATGCGCTGCACGGTGCTCAACTGCGTCCCAACGCTGTTTTTTGCGATGATGGCCCGTGAGGATTTTGATACGTATGACATCAGCAGTCTCCGTATCGGCTACATTGGCGGCTCCTTTTATACGCCCGAGCAGTTTGCGCGCATTGAAAATAAGTTTGGTTTGCTGCTATTATCGTCTTTGGGCCAGACGGAGGCTACGGCTGGGCTGTCTGTCAGTTATCTGACGGATTCGCTGGAGGTCCGCAGCACAACAGTGGGCCATTTTATGGAACATCTGGAGGGCTGTATCATGGACCCTGATGGGAATCGGGTTCCGACGGGCACCCAAGGAGAGATCTGCATCCGCGGATTCTGCGTCATGGAGGGATATTACCGCTCACCGGCACAGACTGCCGCGGCGATCGATGCGGCTGGCTGGCTGCATACCGGCGACATGGGTTATCTGGACGAAGAAGACAATATCCATTTAACCGGGAGGTTGAAGGATCTGGTCATTCGTGGCGGCGAGAACATTGCCCCGGCAGAGATTGAGAACTGTTTCATTGAACTGTGTCCGGACATTGCACAGATCAAGGTTGTTGGCGTCCCTGACGCGCATTATGGGGAGGAGCTGTGTGCTTGTATTGAAATGAAACAGGACGCACATGTTGCAGAAGAAGCCCTTCGCAGCCGTGCGGCTGAATACCTGGCCTACTATAAGATTCCAAAATATTTTTTGTTTGTAGAACATATCCCCACGACACCCAGTGGTAAGATCCGCGGACCCGAAGTGAAGGAACTGTGCATCCAAAAGCTGCGCGAGGAAGGAAAACTGGCTTAAGAGCTGAGAAGGCAGGGGCAGGAAAAATGCGTAAGGCATTGCGGCATTTGATTGCCTCCGGCCAGCAAACTCCAAAGCCAGGGGCTGCAATAAAACAATGAATTTTATGACGAGGTGAACAGGATGAGAAAGCTGATTTTAGGTAAAACAGGCATCGAAACTCCCCAGAATGCCTTTGGCGCACTGCCGGTGCAGCGTGTAGATGTAGAGGGTGCAGTGAAGCTGATCCGTCGCGCCTATGAGGGGGGGATGACCTTCTTCGACACCGCACGCGGCTATTCTGACAGTGAGCTCAAGCTCGGCCTGGCCTTTGAGGGCGTGCGCGAGAATGTTTTCATTGCCACTAAGACCATGGCGACCACGCCGGAGGCCTTCTGGCGCGACCTGGAGACGTCATTGACCAATTTGAAGACCGATTACATCGACCTGTACCAGTTTCACTGGCCGAAACAGTGCTACCGTCCTGGGGATGGCAGCGGTATGTATGAGTGCATGCTGCAGGCCAAGGCGCAGGGGAAGATCCGTCATATCGGCCTGACCAACCATATTTTGAGCGTAGCCCACGAGGCCATCGACTACGGTCTATATGAGACGCTGCAATTTCCGTTCAGCTACCTCGCCTCCGAGAAAGAGCTGGAACTGGTTGGTAAGTGTAAGGAGGCTCACATGGGCTTTATTGCCATGAAGGGTCTGGCCGGCGGGCTGATTACCAACTCTGCTGCGGCCTGCGCCTACATCTCTCAGTTTGACAATGTGCTGCCCATCTGGGGCATCCAGCGCGAACACGAGCTGGATGAGTGGCTGAGCTACATGGATAACACGCCCACGATGACCCCTGAGATGGAAGCTTTCATTGCTCGGGAAAAACAGGAGCTTTCCGGGGATTTTTGCCGCGGATGTGGATATTGCATGCCGTGCCCTCAGGGCATCGTCATCAACCAATGTGCGCGAATGTCTCTGATGCTGCGGCGGGCGCCCTCTGCCAACAGTCTCAATGAGGCGACGCAGGCCAACATGGAGCGGATCGAAACCTGTTTGGATTGCGGTCAGTGCAAAGCCAAGTGTCCCTATGGATTGGATACCCCCGCATTGCTGCGGAAGAATCTCGAGGACTACCGCCGCGTTTTGGCTGGTGAAGTTAGCGTAAATGAATAGGCTCAACAATAAGCTCAACCCGCCCATACTTTGGATGTATGGGCGGGTTTTGAATTCAAAGATCCCGAAAGGCTAGGGTCAGTAGCAAACGTGCCCGTTCGTAGCCGCTGCTCAAATCCAGGCCAAAGAGCTCACGGATGCGCCCGATTCGGTAAAAAAGCGTATTTTTGTGGATAAAAAGCGTCTTCGCAGCCTTTGCCGGCTGTTCTACGTACTGCAAATATGCACGAAGCGTCGGCAGCAGCTCGGAGTGGTGCTCCCGATCGTAGGCGGCGATCCGTTCGACAACTGGATGGCAGAAGGGCGTTAGCATGCTATGGGTTTGGAGAACCTGGCCTAAATGCTGGAACAAATAGTCTGTATAAAGATAAAGACGACTCTCCGGTTGCAAGCGTGTGCCGATCTCAAATGCCCGCAGAGCCTGAAGATAGGCAAAGCGAATGTCAAGCAGCCTTGCAAAGGTATCGCTCAAAGCACCGCAGAGCTGGTTGACCTGCAGGTATTCCCGCAGCGGTTGCCAAGCGTCAGGCTTATGCGGCAGAAAGAAGACCAGGCGGTTATCATACAAGACCCAACGGCTGTAGGGGAGAATGTGCTGTAAGGTTTCGCTGACAATGCGTGCCTTCCGGTCAAAGACAGCATCTCTCTGGTCATAAATGACCAAAACATACTGGTTATCACTGCTTGCCCAGCCGAGAGCATTGGCTCGCCGAAGTGCAGATTCTTGGTCAGCAACAAGTCTCTCTAACAGGACCTTCATCAGCAGGCTGTGCATATGA
>CALWWH010000120.1 GCA_944385195.1 uncultured Oscillospiraceae bacterium
AACCACATTAGGGTCCTCCGGGACGAGACCCAAGAGGGGAAGGCCGATCTGATCCATCATATCGTCGATGGTGGTGCCCAGCTTCTGGAATAGCCTTCGGTTCACGCGGTTGACCGCCAAGTGGCTCTTTGCCAGGCCGATTTGTTGCAGCAGTTGTGCCGCCCGGCCGGCATCACGCAGGCTGGCCGGATCAGCGGTAGAGACCACCAGCGCCCGGTCTGCATGGCAGGCTGAGAGCCGGAACCCACCGCCAATACCCGCCGGAGCGTCGACCAGCACCCAATCATACGCCCCCCGGGCCCGATCCAGCAGCTGGCCAAAAGCGTCCTCGTCAATAGGTTCGGCGCTGGCCGGCGCCGTGAGCAGCTGAAGCCCCGGCAGCTCCGGGTGCGCCGGCGCACGCTCCAGAGGCATTCGCTCCAACATCACTTCCGAAAACGCCACCGTAGCGATATCCGCCATACCCAGCGCGAGGTCCAGGTTGCGCAAACCGATGTCTGCATCGATGCACAGCACCGTCTTCCCCAGCTGTGACAGGGCTGCGGCAATGCCTGCGCAGAGCGTTGTCTTACCAGTGCCGCCCTTGGCAGAGGTCACAACCAATACCTGTCCCATCGGTGATCCTCCATCTGCGATGTTCTCTGCATGGAATACAGAGGTATTATCATTATACCAATTCTCGGGGCAATTTCAAGTCTTATTTTGTAGTTAGTGACACTTTTTTTGAATTAGACGTGGATATCAAAGATTTTTTTCGTTCAGCCTTGACAGTATTCAAGAATTGGTGTATAATGAACTGCAAATTCAATAGACAGTTCGTAACCATCCTGTCGTAAAACAAAACTATGGATCAGGCTGCCCCGCTCCGGGGTCAGCTGCTTTGTGATGGGACGCTTTTGGCGTCCTTTTTTTGTTGTGCAGGGACGCCAGTGCGTCCTTTTTTTGCTGTGATGGGCTCACGAACGTCCTGTTTTGTGAGGAGGAATCATCATGAATACTCGAAAATTGGCAACCTGCGCCATCATTGCCGCGATCTACGCCGTGTTGACCATCATAACAGCGAGCCTGTCCTTTGGCAACATTCAATTCCGCGTGGCAGAGGCACTGTGTGTGCTGCCGCTGCTGCTGCCTTACACCGGCTGGGGTGTTACCGCCGGCTGCCTGCTGGCAAATATCTTCTCCACGGTCTCGCCGCTGGACATTGTCATCGGCACCCTGGCCACCGCCATCTGCTGCGCCGTCATCGCCAAGTGGCGCAAGACCTGGCTGGCGGTTCTCATGCCCGCCCTCTGCAACGGGATCATGGTAGGCGCCATGCTGGCCGCCGTCTTGACGCCGGAGCAGTTCTGGCTGAGCTTCGCCATCTTCGGCGCAGAGGTCGCCGCCGGCGAACTGGCCGTCCTGCTCGTGGTCGGCCTGCCCCTCAAAAAGCTGCTTCAAAAAGACCCGCTTCAAAAAGTCCTGAAGCTGCAATAAGCTCGCGCATACATAAGATCAAAACAGCCAGTGCCGCAAGACGCCGCACCGGCTGTTTTGCTGCCTTACTCCACAGTGATCGACCCGTCGGCGTTGCGGCGGAACTTCTTGAGGAAGGCCCAAGCCATGCGGCAGGAGACGGCAATCTGCGCATGGGTCTGATTCTCCACATTGCAAAAGGCGGTGTACTCCACGCCGTCGGGGTTGGCCACATAGTGCCCGTGGGCAATGTAGCGACCGTCGACCAGATCCTCCTTGCGGCAATTGAGGCCCCAGTAGTCCCCGGCGCTCTCGTCGTACTCGTAGGTACCGGCGCCGTTTTTCTGATAAAGGCCGTTCATCAGGTAGTTGCAGCCCTTGTAGATGCTGCCGTCGCGGTCTTTCTGGTTCGGGCCGACAGGCAGGCCGTCCTTCTCGCCGGCGACGTAGAAGGTGGGGATAATGTGCTCATACTCCACAGGGACATCGTCGAAGCTGTCCAGCTCCGGGGCGACCACGTGGCCGGAGGCGTCCATGGGAGCGATACCGGCAAAGCGGGTGGTGTATCCCAGGCCGCAGCCCCAGCTCTTGATGGAACCCATGGAAAATCCGGTGCAGTAGACCTTGCCGGCATCGATCATGGGATACTTATCTAGCAGGTAGTCCAGCAGCTCCACGATCTCGGCAGGGCGGCGCTGGACGTGCTGGTCGACCTCAACGGTAAGAAAGCCCTCCTCGGCGCCCAGCAGGGGCAGCTCAGAGCTCCAGGCGTGGAACAAGCCGCTGTTGCCGCCGCCGTGGAAGCCAAAGACCATTGGGTGGGCCGCGTTCTTGTCCAAGCTCTTAGGGATGAACATCAGCGCGCGGATGCTGCCGGTAGAGATGCCGGCGTTTTCCTCAATCAGGTCGAAACCGGCGTAGTCAGGGATGTCATATAGCTCGGCGCCGGCGCCGTTGTCCATACGGCGGACCTTGGAGAAGACCTGCTGCCAGGCATTCATGACCTGTGTGCCGCAGAAGCCGCTGCTGACCTCAGAATTGACACTGAGAACCAGCCGGGTGGCCTCACGCTCATTTTGCACGCTGGCAGCAAAGGCCTCAGCCTGGGCGGCAGTGCCGTTGACGAGGTAGGCCGGGACGCCCTGACTGCCCAGCTGGGGCATCGCCCGGCTATTGCACAGCATCACAGCCGTGGGGACGAAGCTCTGCTCCATGCCGAAGAAGGTCTTAACGCTCAGGCCCTCGCCCAGCAGGTATTCGGCGATGAAGTCCGCACCCTTGCCCTCGCCCAGCAGATAGACCATGCCCTCGTTGGCCAGCAGCTTTTTGCCCTCAGGCTCTCGGGTCATAAAGTTGACGGCATCCTTGAGGCCGTTCTCGCCGCCGAAGTTGTGGTCGACCGCCGAAACCACCGCCAGGTACAGCTCCTTGTCCGCCTGGCTCCAGCTCTGGCCCACAGGGCTCATGAACAGAATGTTGCAATTGGCGTCGGCTGCCAGGGCTGCAAAGCCCTGGTCAAGGGCTGCTTGCGCCGTTTCGGGGGTAAAGCCCTCATTGCCGTAAACCAAAAACAAGGGCATGGTGTTGCCGTCGTTATAGATGCCGTCGGGACAGTAGCGGAGGATCTTGCCCTCCGGCTGGACTGCGGGCTCGTAGGCGGTCAGCTGGCCGGTGCGCCGGGCCGCGCCGATGAATGTACGCATAAAAAGGTGCCTCCTTGCAAGTTCTTGTATACAGTATACTAACTGTACTTTGAAATTGCAAGGAGGATTTGGGACTTTACCCCGCTTTTGCACTGCAAATAAGGGACATCTCTGTCAGTGACAGGACCTCTACCCCAGAGCCGGTGCAGAGGTAGAAGCACTCATCGATGCACAGCCCTCGGGCGTTCTGCTCCAGGCCGCTTCCTAGCTCCGCCAAAACTGTGAACCCGTTCTCTGGGTCGTAGCCAATGAGCTGATAGCCGCTGTTTGAGGGAAAGCCAATCAGGCTTCGCTCCGGCGCAACCAGAATCGCTTTTTGGTCATACAGAGCCTGAGCGCCATCCTCCTCCAGCGCCAGCGTATGGATCTGGCTGAGCTTTGTTGGATCGCTGATGTCGTACATCGCCAGCTTTCGGCCGCCAGGACTGCCACTCTCGTCTCTGGACCTGCCCAGACCAAGCAGTGAGGTCTTGTCCCACAGGTACAGATAGTCCGAGAAGTCGGGCAGATGCAGCTGAGCGCAGACTGCCGGACGCGCCGGGTCGCTCAGATCAACGCAGTAGAGCGGATCTGTCCGGCGAAAGGTGACAAAATAGGCATACGCCCCCTCAAATCGCGCCGAATAGATCTGCTCCCCTCTGCCCAGGCTGTCGATGCGGCCAGTCTGGCTGAGGTTTTTGTCCAGGATCAGGAGGGAGTTGTCCTTTTTATACTCTACCAGCGTTGTTTCACAAGACCCGTCGGCGTATTCCCTCTCCTTCTTGGCCAACCGTTCCTCGGTGAGCACAAGGCGCAGGTATGAGCTATACTCGTCCAGCCAGAACTGGCTATCCAGGCATCCGTCCAGCGCCGTCTCGGCGGCGATGTCTAAGCCGTTCGTCAGATCAAAGCGCAGCAGTGTCGTCTGGCGACGGCACTCATAATCGTGCTCTACACTGCCGTCCTCCTGCGGGGCTTCTCTGTGGCTGAAGACGTCGCTGCTCCAGCCCAGGTAGAGGCTGCCGGCAGTCATATAGGCCGTTTCTGCGTTGCCCAAGACGGCATTCGTATGCAGCAGCGCCCCGGTAACGGCGTCAAAACAGGAGACCACAGTGAAATTCTCCACCAGCGGGCAGTCTGGCAGCCAAATACACTCGGCGGGGAGCAGGGTCGTCTCGCCGCCGTCGATGGTGCTGGGGATGAAGGTCTCCGGTATCGTCGGGTCGTAGCTCCGGTTCTCCTTGACGCTGAGCAGATAGAGTTTGCCATCCCACAGCCGGGAGCCAGCATACTGGCCGTCCTGGCCAAACTCTGTTACCAACTGCGGATTGGCCGGATCGCTGACATCGTAAGCACAAACAATTGTGCGCTGCGCCTCTCCCCACTCGCTGGCCAAAACCAGCAGGGTATCCCCCATTAAATATAGGGCATGGCTATTTCTTTGACCGGCATACAGATCCACCTGTCCAATCAGTTTCGTGTTCGCCGCGTCGGCACGGTAGATCCATAGCCGCTCAGAATTCAGTATGTAGAGATACTCCCCATCGCTCTTGACAATGTCTGCCTCGTCAATGCCCTGCACCTGGAGATTGGTGCCGGAGACGTTCGGCTCCGCAGCCTGCGAGGTTGCGGGCTCGGCCACATCGTCCGCAGCCAATTTTTCAGCATACAAGCGCATCTCCGCCTGCGTTTTCTGCGCCAGTGCCATCGCCGCAGCAACTTGGTCATAGCTGCCCGCGAAGTTAGTAGGCATCGGCTCCGGGGCCGGCGTCGCGGCAGTGTCCTGCTCCGCTGGCACAGATCCCGGCGCAAACTGCACATCCTGCTGCGGCAGCGGGTCAACCAGGTCCGTCACGGCCTCCGCCACCGGCTCAGCCGCGCAGCTGGCCAGCAGCAGAAGCAGCAGACACAAAGCGGTACAGCGTTTCATCGGGGTTTTCCTCCATTTCGTCAGCTTTCCGTAGATTTTCCAATTAGACGCAAAAGCGGAGGAAACAGTTCCGTTTCCTCCGTCATCTTAATACAATTTGCCGTTGGCAGCCATAGAAACAAAGTCGTCCTCCGCCACGATGATGTGGTCGATGAGGCAGATACCCAGATTGGCCAGGGCTGTATACAGGCGGTGGGTTGCGTTTTCGTCCTCCTCCGACGGGACAGCCACGCCGCTGGTGTGATTGTGAGCCAGAACCACCGCCGAGGCATTGGTCGCCAGCGCGACCTCCACCACCCGCCGGGGCGAGATGGCGACGGCGTTGGCCGTGCCCTCGAAGAGGCTGTAGCAGCCCAGGACCTTACCCTTGGCATCCAGGCAGAGCAGATAGACACACTCATTCCGCTGGCCGTAAAAATAGGGCAGCATATACGCTCCGGCCTCCTCTGTGTTGTGGATAATAGGCGCACGATCGCGGGAGAGGAGGTATTTGCGGTTTAGCTCCGTGATCATTTGCAGCAGCACTGCGGCGCTGCGGCTGACGCCCGGCACGCTGCACAGCGCCTCGATCGGCGCGTCGAACACCCCCGCCAGAGAGCCAAACTTTTGCAGCAGCCGGTGGGCCAGCTCATTGGTGTCCTTGCGTGGTATGGCATAAAACAGCAGCAGCTCCAGGGCGTTGATCTCGTTAAAGTTGTCCAGCCCCTCTGCCAGATATCGTTCCCGCAGCCGTTCCCGATGCCCGCCGTGCAGGTCCTGTTTCTCCATCGCTGTGCCTCCTCATTGAATATGGTCGTGCTGTACCGGGCGATAGAACAGCTCGCGGATACGCTCTGGGTCGCGCGTCTGTCCCAGAATCCACATCAGCTTGGTGACGATGGCCTCCAAGGTCATGTCGTAGGCTTCCAGGACAGCAAAGCGCTCCTTGACCTGGTAACCCACCTGGTAGACCATCATGTCGCTGCCCTCGTGGGGCACCTGTGTGGTCATGACGATGACCTTGCCGGAGGCAACCCAGTCCTCGATGGCTGCGAGAAAGCCCTCGTCGCCCCCGCAGGGGACGCCGCCGACGCCAAAGCTCTCGATGACCAGGGCGTCGTAGTGCTCCCGCAACCATGCAAAGAGGGAAGCGTCCATGCCGGGGATGAGCTTGAGTACGAAGACTCGATCGTCGAGGTCGGTAGTAAACAACGGCGCGCCCATGGGTTTGCTGTCGTGAATATACTCCAGATAGCGATCCTCCCGCAGAATGCCCAGCTCCGGGTAGTCCATGCTGGAAAAGGCGTTGAAGCTCTTGGTGCGCGTCTTGCGGGCGCGGGTGCCGTCGATGACCATGCCGTCAAAGACCAGTCGCACGCCGTGGGCGCGGTCATCCGCGGCATAGCGAAAGGCGTTGATGAGGTTCGTCCGGGCGTCTGTATCCCGCAGAAAAATGGACTTCTGCGACCCGGTCAGCACGATGGGCTTGCCGGAGTGCTGCACCAGGTAGGACAGCGCCGCGGCAGTATAGGCCATGGTGTCCGTGCCGTGGGAGATGACGAAGCCGTCGTAGGCGTCGTAATGCTCCCGGATGCTGCGGACCATGAGCAGCCAATGGGCAGAGGTCATATTGGTGCTGTCGATGTTGGCAATCTGGATAGCACTGACGCGGCAGATCTGCGCCACCTCCGGCACAAACTCCAGGATCTCCTCGCTGGTGATCATCGGCGCCAGACCGGCGTCCGTGGGCCGGGAGGCGATGGTGCCGCCGGTGGCAATGAGCAGGATGTGTTTCATCCCCAATTCCTCCTAGAAAAGCGCCCCGTCGGAGCCCGACGGGGCGTGTTTGGATCAGTAGATCGAATCCAGGTAGGCGATGACCTCGCCCAGGGCGCCCTCATCGCAGGCGCAGACGATGTGGCCGGCGGCCGCCTTGGCCTGCTCGGTGTCGTTGGCACAGCAGAAGGAGTCTCCCGCGGCCTGCAGCATGGAGATGTCGTTGTCCCCGTCGCCGACGGCGTAGCAGTCTTTGGGGTCGATGCCCAGCAGCCGCGCCAGCTCCAGGATGGCGATGCCCTTGCTACAGCACTTGCGGAAGACCTCCAAATAGGTTGGCATGGAGAACAGGGCCTCGAACTTCTCCCCGTGCTCACGAACGATGCGCTCCTGGATGGGCAGCAGGTACGCATGCTCCTCCTGGATCAGCAGCTTGGTCCACGGCTGGGGGATGGACTGGATCGGTCTCTCAGGGATGGGCATTCCAATGCGCGCGGCGTGCTCACGGGTGACGAAATTAGGCCGTTCCACCAAGATCTCGTCGCCGGCAAAGCACTCCACCGCCACCTTGGGGTAGTCCGCCATGATGTCGGCCACCAGCGGGGCGATGGACTTGTCCATGGTCGCAGCATAGAACTCCCGATTGGCCTGGAAGTCGTAAATCCGGGTGCCGTTGGTCTCGATGACCGGGGCGTTGAAGGGATAATTCTGTACCAGGCGGCTCACGGGCACATGGCCGCGGCCTGTGGCCAGGGTGAACTTGCCGCCCTCGGCGATGAAGTAGGCGATGGCCTCGGCGTTGCGGGCCGGGAAGCTGCCGTCGTAGGCAATGAGCGTGTCGTCAAAGTCGGTTGCCAGCAGGACGCCGGTGAATTTTCCCATCAAAGATCATCCTTTTACCCGGCGTTTCTCTGGCGGTAGGGCGCCAGGTCTCTGCCGGTCATGTATTTGTTCGCCACCTTGTACAGCAGCGCGCCCACCACCAGGATCATCACCATGTCAATGAGCATATAGGTGCCGTTGTACAGGGCGGAGTAAATCCAGGGGCTGGTCATGGTCATGTTGAAGAAGGTCTCGGGCATGGTTTCGGCCCAAATCGTCGCTCCGACGACGTAGTGCACCAAAAAGCGTGCCACACAGCCGACGACCGTGCCCACAAAGAAGCCGCCCTTGCGCTTGTAAAACAGCCCGGCAAAGCCCAGCACGGCGTAGGCGATGATATAGTCGCCCAATAGGCTCTCCCATCCGATGGCAATGCCGCCCTCGAACATCATCTGCAAAAAACCGTGGGCGAAGCCTACCAGCAGGGAGGGGCCAAAGCCCCAGCGGGCGCAGAAGACAAAGATCGGCAGCATGGCAAAGTCGATGGAACCGCCCCAGGGAAACTTGTACAGGGGCAGGAAGCTCAGAATCTCCGCCATGGCGATGAGGATTGCGCCCTCACAGAGGGCGCGCAGGGGCATACGGGATCTTTTCATGGAGAAAGTACCTCCGATTTTGAAATTCCGCACTGCAAATCGAAAAAATGCAGCGCGGAACGGAAGCACTTCATCTTTCCCTACGACGGCATAAACCGTATCAGGTTCAGCGGGTCAGAGCGCCTGTTCGCTCACTCTCAGCCGGAAGCGTCCGGCCCCCCGAAGATCGGTTTGTGTATGCGGTTAGGGTTATTGTACGCAATCCGTCGGAAAAAGTCAAGACTCCGCTGCGCCAAGTTTGTGCAGCACATTCTGGAAGTATTCCGGCAGTTCGCACTGTATGGCGATCTGCTCTCCCGTCCGCGGGTGGTGGAAGACCAGCTGCCGCGCATGGAGCACCTGGCAGGACTGGCCCAGCTCGGGGGTTTTCCCATACACCGGGTCCCCCACGACGGGGTGGCCGATGTAGGCCATGTGTACGCGGATTTGATGGGTGCGTCCGGTCTGAAGCCGCAGCTGCAAATGGGTATACGCGCCCAGCTGCGCCGTCCCGGCCCAGCGCGCCAGGACCTGGTAGTGGGTCGTCGCCTCGCGGCCGCCAAGGACCACGGCCATGCGCTTGCGATCTGTCGGGTGGCGGCCGATGGGGGCGCTGACCGTGCCCTCGTCTTGGCGAATGTTGCCCCGGACGATGGCCTCATAGACCCGGTGAAGGCTGTGGTCCTGCAGCTGCGCCGACAGCGCCTGGTGGGCCAGGTCGTTCTTGGCCACAATCAGCAGCCCGGAGGTGTCCTTGTCGATGCGGTGGACGATGCCTGGGCGCAGTTGGCCGCCGATGCCCGAGAGGCTCTGGCCGCAGTGGTGCAGCAGGGCGTTGACCAGGGTTCCATCCTCGTGGCCCGGCGCAGGATGAACCACCAGGCCCCGGGGCTTGTTGATGACGATGAGGTCCTCGTCCTCGTAGCGCACGTCCAGGGGGATATCCTCGGCGGCGAGGGCCGCCGGGGCCGCCTGCGGCAGGTCGATGGCCAGGCGGTCGCCCGCCTGCACCATGTCG
>CALWWH010000121.1 GCA_944385195.1 uncultured Oscillospiraceae bacterium
CTCCTGTCTGCCATGGCATTAAACCTCAAGAGGATGGCTAAGGCCATCTTTTTTACAATATATTTGGATAAAGTGTGGGCTGAGACCATGATTTCTCAGCCTATATTTTATCTTTGTCAACAGGTCCCTTATTCTACCTTATCATTAACCGATCAAGTTTACTCATGGAAGCGGGAGGGAGGTGAAGATGTGAGTGCGGTTGAGCGGCGACAACAGCTTTTGGAGCTGCTCTGCCAGCGACGGAAAGAGACCATTCCCAATCTGGCTGCAGAGCTGGGAGTTTGCGAAAGAACAATTCGCCGCGACATCGAGACACTCACACTTCACTACCCCATTGAAACGGTCTGCGGCCGGTACGGCGGCGGAGTCAAAATGGCGGACTGGTACTATTTGAGCCGCCGAAGACTTACGCCAAGGCAAGCAGCCCTGCTGAGACGCCTGGCTACAGATCTTCAGGGCGAAGATCTGGAAGATATCAACCAGATTCTCGTTCAATTTGCTTCCTGAGGGGGCCTTAACCGCCCCGCTGTTCCTTGACAAGTTCATACCAGCAGTACGGATCGCCACACGGACAGACGCCCAGCGCCCGCCACGACCCTGAGGGGCACCCCCTCAGGCGAGCGATTCAGCCTGTGCGGGGCAGCTCTTGGCAGAGCTGCCTGTCATTCTCTGGGGTGAAAGCAGTAAAGCCCCCTGGAATGTGCCCGTGAAGGTCTGCCAAACCTTATCCGTACTGTTCCCAATCTCTCATCGGGGGGCGAGCAGCAAATACGGTGAGGACAGATGAAATATGAACATGACAGGGGATTTCACGGATGATACAGGATAACAGACAAACTGTCCATCAAGAGATTGACTTCATTTTCAAGGAGCTTCTCCCCGCCCACGGCATGGCGGAACGTCCAGCCCAGGTTGCTCTGAGCCACCGGATGCTGGGCGCAATGCTGGACGACAGTATTGCCTTGTGCGATGCTGGAACGGGGATCGGAAAAACCTATGCCTATCTGGTGGCCGGCATCGTGTTCCTCCGATGCCGCGCGGACAGGGACCTGGCGTTCAAGCCAATTCTCATTTCAACTTCCAGCATTGCTCTGCAAAATGCGGTGCTGAATGAATATCTCCCTTTTCTCTCCAAGGTCCTGACAGCCGCACAGATGACTGATAGGCCTATTCGGGCTGTGGTTCGAAAGGGAAAATCCCACTATGTATGTGACGAACGGTTACAGCGTCGACTACAAACTGTAAATCTAGCGCGCAAGAATCCGCGAGCCAAAGAGGCTCTGCTGTCTCTTCGGGATCATTTAGACATGGACATGGCTGAACACCTCAGCGGTTATGACCGGACGCGTGTTTGCGTACCCAAGTCCTGTGACTGCGGGCGAGAAAGTTGTCGATACCAGTGCTTTATGGAGGTTTGTGCTTCAGACCGATATCAGGTGCAGATATGCAACCACAATCTGCTCCTAGCGGACGCCATCCACCGAAGCATTGGACGACGGCCTCTGTTCCCGGAATACAGTGCGCTGGTCATTGATGAGGCACACAAGCTGCCGGAGGCCTCTCGACAGATGTTCGGCGTTACTTTTACAGCAGGAGACATGCGCGCCCTCATCCATGCGCTCCGTGGGGAGCGGTACCTGCTGGCGGCGGAGAACTTGGCAGAAACTTCTGGGCCGCTGCTGAGAGAACTCTCCCGTCCCTGGGACGGGAGCCGGCCCTTTTCTCATTTCACTGGTCTGCTGAAATGTCCTCACAAGACACTTGTGCGGATCCAGAGGCAGCTCGGCACGCTTTTGTCCCATAGCACCCGGAGACAGTTGGAACAAATCGCCGATCAAGTGACCCTCTTCCTGCAGGACCAACCTGATATGCTCTTTTATGCGGCGGAAGACGACCGGGGCGGTACGATGCTGTGTGCTACTGTCCCAGATCTGAGCAATCAGCTCCGGCAGACATTGTGGCGGCAGCAAAAGCCCATTCTCCTGGCCTCCGGCACCTTGGCAGTGGGCAAGGATTTCCGCCGATTTAAGGAGGAAACAGGCCTGATGACAGACGACCGCGTACGGGAATCTGTCATCCCCTCCCCCTTTGCTTACAACAAAAATTGTCTGCTGTACATTTCTGGCCTTTCTGCCCATCCGGAGGGCGGGCAATACTACGACAGCCTGGCAAAGATGATTGCTGCCCTGCTGAACGCTGCCCACGGCCACGCCTTAGTACTGTTTACTTCCTATGCAGCCATGTCTGCTGTGAAAGAGCGCCTGCGGGGGCAGGACCTGGCCTATCCGCTGTTCACCTTGGGCCGCAACGCGATGCATACCACAAAGCAGTTCAGAAGTTCGCCCGGAGGCGTTCTGCTGGCCACTGGAGCCGCTTGGGAAGGCTTCGATTTTCCCGGTGACTGCGTGTCTCTGCTGGTGATTCCCAGGCTCCCATTTCCAATTCCCGATGCGTTGAATGAGAAAGAGCGTGAGCAATACCCCACCCTCCATTCCTTCTTGCGGGCCGTGGTAGTACCAGAGATGCAGATCAAGCTGAAGCAGGGCTTTGGCCGGGCCATCCGCACAGAGACCGACACCTGTGTGGTGGCCCTTCTGGATGAGCGGGCTGCCCAGAATCGACGCTACCGGAAGGACGTTCTTGCAGCCCTGCCGGAGATACCGATCACCCAGGATCTCCAGCGGGTGGAGGAATTTATCCGCAGCGTCAAGCCGGATAAATATTTCCAGGAGGGGGCGGCATGAGCAATGTGAAGGCTGAGCTTCAATTCCAGATCGCCCTGAGTATCCTTGCACAGAGGAGAGCGGCGGGCTTCGTGACAGAGGCTGAGGCAGGGGCCATTCGGCGCTTGACCATAGAACAATACCAGCCGGCAGCTGTCCGGGAATAGTGCTGGATATTGCCCGAGAGGTATGGCGGTGCTGCCGTTACAGAATCAGGGAGACTTTTTCAGAAACCTTCATTCTGGCGGTGACGCGCCAATACCCGGATTTAAAGGAGCCCGTACCTATGATCGGTACGGGCTCCTTTTTGCTCTCAGGCGCAAGTCAGCAAACGCTGGCGCATAGAATCCACCAAGGAGGTGTGTCATGAAAGAAAAGACCCTTTCTGTTTCCTGCATGTATTCTGAAACCGGGCCGCTGGCAGTGGACTTAATTCGGGAATCCTTTCAATTTTTTCTGAAAAAAGAACAGGTTGCCCTGGATATTCGTCCGCAGATGTAGTATGGTTATGGTGATGAATAGCCGCTTATCTCAGTCAGGAGGTATAGCATGTACGGAGAGATAAGCAATCCCATGGATTACCATGCGGCTTTATACATCAGACTATCAAAGGAGGACGAGAGCGAAGGACCATCCCAGAGCGTCCAGAACCAGGAATCCCTGCTGCGGGAGTTTGTACAGCAGCACCGGCTGAGCGTCTACGATACCTATGTAGATGACGGCT
>CALWWH010000122.1 GCA_944385195.1 uncultured Oscillospiraceae bacterium
GCTACGCCACCAAACGGTACCGCTCCAACTGCATCAACTGGGGGATTCTGCCCTTTACCTTAGACGCCGAGACAGCCTTTCCCTACGAACCCGGTGACTGCGTCTTCGTTCCAAACATCCGCACGGCGGTTGAAAATGGCCTCGAAGCCATCCCTGCCACTGTTCTGAAAAAAAATGGCACCAGCGAAGCCATCATCCTGCATCTGTCCGGTCTGACCGCTGATGAAAAGCAGATCCTGTTGGATGGCTGCCTGATGAACTACTATAAAGCCCAACACTGAGGAGGCTAAGCATGGAAAAAATCAAAATGACCACTCCCCTGGTGGAGATGGACGGCGATGAGATGACCCGTATTCTGTGGCAAATGATCAAGGAAGAGCTATTACTGCCCTTCGTTGATCTCAAGACAGAATACTACGACCTGGGCCTTCCGGAGCGTGACCGCACCAGCGATCAGGTGACCATTGACGCAGCGAATGCCAACAAAAAGTATGGTGTCGCGGTCAAATGCGCCACCATCACCCCGAATGTACAGCGCATGAGCGAGTATCACCTCCACCAGATGTGGAAATCCCCCAATGCAACCATCCGCGCAATTCTGGACGGAACCGTTTTCCGCGCGCCGATCCTGCTGAGCTGCGTCAAGCCTGTTGTTAAGACCTGGGAAGCGCCCATCACCATCGCCCGCCACGCCTACGGCGATATCTACAAGTCTGTCGAGTTGCGGACCGAGGAGCCGGGTGTTGCAACGCTTCGCTTTGTGGGCCAGAGCGGTGCGGTGCAGGAAGTTGAGGTGCAGCGACTGGATGGTCCTGCGGTGCTGCAGGGAATGCACAACAAGGAGCAGAGCATCCGCTCTTTCGCCCGCAGCTGCTTCCAGTACGCCATCGACACCAAACAGGACCTCTGGTTCTCCACCAAGGACACCATCTCCAAGACCTACGATGGAGCATTTAAGGAGATCTTTGACCAGGAATACCAGTCCTATCAGGCACAGTTTGAGACGCTGGGCATTTCCTATTTCTACACCCTTATCGACGACGCAGTTGCCCGCGTCATCCGCAGCAAAGGCGGCTTCATCTGGGCCTGCAAAAACTACGACGGCGATGTTATGAGCGACATGGTCTCCACCGCCTTCGGCTCCTTGGCAATGATGACTTCCGTGCTCGTCTCCCCTGACGGTAACTACGAATACGAGGCCGCCCACGGCACCGTCACACGGCATTATTACCGCTACCTAAAAGGAGAGGAAACCTCTACCAACCCTATGGCAACCATCTTTGCCTGGACAGGCGCCCTGCACAAGCGCGGTGAGCTAGATCAGCTCCCGGATCTTTGCTCTTTTGCTGAAAAACTGGAGGCTGCCTGTATCGACACTCTGCAATCCGGCATTATGACCAAAGATCTGTGCAGCCTGGCCGAGGGCATTGAAGTCAAGCCGGTAAACACCGCCGACTTTATCCGCGCCATTCGCGCTAATTTGGAGCAAAAACTGGCATAATCGCATAAAAATCTCCTCCATTCCACAGCGAGTTTTTGATATTCCAACTTATATTGTTGACACCTCTTTTGTTTTCATGTATAATGGACATATCTACGAAAATAAAAAGGAGTGCATTCCCATGAAAAAGATCAAAGTCGGCGTCATTGGCTGCGGCGGCATCTGTAAGGCTACCTACATGAACAACATGGTCAACGTCTTTGAAGTCATTGACGTTGTCGGCTGTGCAGACCTGATTGATTCTCGCGCCCAGTGGATGGCCGATCACTACGGCATCAAGAAGATGACCAACGAGGAGATCTACAACGATCCTGAGATCCAGGTTGTTGTCAACTTGACCTATCCTGAGTCCCATGTGGAGGTCTCTGCCGCCGCTATGAAGCACGGCAAGCATGTCTACTGCGAGAAGATGATGGCCCCCACCTTCGAGGAGGCCACCATGCTCATGCAGCTGGCCAAGGAGAACAACGTTGTTATGACCACCGCCCCGGACACCTTCCTTGGCGCCTGGGAGCAGTCCGCCCGTAAGTACTTGGACGAGGGCATTGTTGGCAAGCCCATCACTGTCCATGCCCAGGTCACCTCCCACTATGAGCCCGAGTCTCCCTTCTTTGACACCGAGCCCAAGCACTTCTTCTTCCCCCTGCACTACGGCGGCGGCTTCCCCTTTGATCTGGGCGGCTACTACCTGCACGAGATGATCAACCTGTTCGGCTCCGTCAAGCGTGTCACCGGCTTCGGCGGCAACATCAACCCCCACCGTACTTTCGTCAACCCGAAGCATCCGAAGTACGGCGAGCCCTTCGAGGTCAACACCCCTACCACCCTGCTGGCTGCTCTGGAGTTTGAAAACGGCGTCCTGGGCACCTTCCACATCTCCTCTGACTCCCAGATGAGCCAGGCTTTCGTGGTCACCGGCACCGACGGCACTCTGAAGCTGGGCGACCCGAACATGTTCAATGACAAGCTGACCGTCACCCGTCCCGGTGCACAGCCCCAGACTGGCCGCATCCGTCCGGGCGAGGCTCCCACCGCTGCCGGTGGACCCAAGGCTGTCGAAACCGACAACGATGTTCAGCAGCTCAATGAGTTCACCATGTCGCAGTCCGTCGACCTGCCCATCCTGCACGGCTTCTACGAGTCCTGCCGCGGCGTCGGTCTGGCCGACATGTGCTACGCGCTGCTCAACGGCCGCCGTCCCCGCTGCCATGCGGACATCGGCTATCACGCCATCGAGATCATCCATGGCATCCAGGAGTCTTGCAAGACCGGCAAGATCTATGAGATGACCTCCCGTTGCGAGCGCCCCGCCCCCATCCGTCCCTCTGCGCTGTCCTTCACCGCTCAGGAAGCGACCCTGGACGACTGATTCTTCGGCGCAGCATTCCTTTGACTGTACCAAGAAGGCCCCACGCTGCACTCTTGCAGCGTGGGGCCTTCTTTCCTCGCAGCCTTCGCAGCTGACTTTTACCTCGGAAAGTCGAGGATTTGCCGGCGCAAAACTGCTGAGGTTCGAGTCGTAAGTCCGCGGCAGCGCAGCCTCACTGGTCAATAATCGCAGCAATCAAGTTCTCATTGGTGCTCAGCTTCGCTTGCAGCGCATCACGGCGGAGGGCTACGGTTTTGCGCAGACGGTCCCGTTCCTGCCAGGCCGTTTCAAACGCTGCCTGGAACGCCTCCAGCGTAAAATCCTTGGTAGTAGATACTGACTTCTGCTCCACAGAGTGGAGAAACGCCTCCACCTTGGGGTCGTAACTGATACCCAACATGGGGACATCCATGACCGCTGCATAGATCAGCGAGTGCAGACGAACCCCAACGAGAAAATCCATATTTCCAATAATGGAGAGCATCTCGTCGGAGAGGTGCTTCTTCCGCACACAGCCCACATCCTCGTGCTGCAGCCGATCTGCCAACTGCACTGCGATGTTGAGGTCCTCTACATAGTGGAACGGGATGAGCACACACTGGGCGTTGTACGTCTGGGCCAACCAGCGGATGCATTTCTCCACCTCGGCGGCGAAGGCGCTGTTCGGGTCACGCTCCTTGACGGCCCAGCCGATCACCGGACGGCCTTCCGTGCGGCCGCAGCCCTCCTCCTCGAGGATCTGCCGGCCTTTTCCCAGGCCAGGACGCTCAATTCGCAGCACCGGGTCAGCGGTGACGATCACTTTCTCCGGAGGCAGACCAATTTCTTGCAGCAGCGCGCGGGAACCTTCGTCACGGACGATGATGCCATGCACCTTCTGCAAAGCCTTGGCGGTGCGGCGGCGGTTTTTCTCGTCGTTGATCGGGCCGATGCCCTGGGAGTAGATAAAGACCTTCTTGCGCATAAACAGCGCCAGATTGATCAGCAGAAGGTAGTATAGAATACTTTTCGACGAGGTCGCATCCTGGAGCAGACTTCCGCCGCCAGAGATCAGCATATCACAGTGGGCAATTTCCCGCAGGATGGCCCACGGCGACATGCGAGGCACCGCACGAACGCCAAATTTCTGCGCCGTGTCCTCCGGGCGCTGGGACAGGACGGTGATCTCAATATCGTTCAGACGGGCACGGAGATTTTCAACCACCGCCCGCAGAACCGATTCATCGCCAATGTTATTAAAGCCGTAATATCCCGAAATCAGGATCTTATACATCAGTTTTTCTCCCTTTTTTCCAGAAATATCGCAGCAATTCCAACACTGCTATGCCAACCAGGCCAATGACCAGTCCGAAGGCCACTGCATAGCCCGTCCGTGCAAAACTCAGATTCAGCGGCGAGCGCAGGTGCAGGAAGGTGTTGACAAAGCTGGTGGCGCCGATTGCCATGCCCAGCCCAACAAAGATGGGCAGCAGCCTCCAACGACGGGCGCACAGATAGATAAACCACATCATACAGGGGACGCCGATGAGGAATTCCTTGGTACGTGGACGGGCGACGAGCTTCTCTTCCAGGAAGTTGCGAATCATCAGCTCTACTGTACTGGCTCCGCCAACCGTGTTGCCAGTCCGGACGATATAGTATAGACCAGCCAAGCCGGCCACACCGATGAGCGCCGCTGCCAACATCGCCCAGGCCACCCAGCGCAGCTTGACCGGCCGCTCCAGGCCATCCCGCAGCCAGGCGCGCAGGGCTTTGTACTCTCTTGGAATTTGCAGATTCAGCTCTCCCGGCAGCAGCAGATACAGGTAAGCCAAGACATAAAGGCCAATGGGGACGATCTGCATGAGCTTGACGGCACGATAGAGGCGGAATTCCAGCAGATAAGCTGTCTCAGACAGCGCCGCCGTACTGACCAACGCACCGATCATCGATAAAAAGACGCACAGCAACATCCCCACCACGCTCAAAGCCAGGATGCGCCAAGAGCTGCCGAGGGGCTTGTAATCCCGCAGGGCCCGCAGCAGCACCAGCATGGCTAGGGTCGGATAGACAATGCCTGCGGCAATGTTCAGCAGCAGATTCGCGGTCTGGCCGAGAACCAGGAATGCCCCCACAACGCCGGCGCTGCCGATGAGAACCAGCAGCCACTGCCCCAGAGGCTTGATGGGAAACACAGTACAAAGCAGCAGCACCGCCGCCGCGACGGAACAGATTCCCAGCAGGATACGTAATCCCGTCGGCTGCGAAACCACCGTCATGGGCTCCACATCACCAAAGGTGAATCCATAATCCGCCAGACGGGCCATAGTATCCGTGACCATCAGCTCGTAGGGCTCAGGGTCGACAATATAGACCTCTTCCTCGTCGGTGTCCAGGATGGCGCGGAGATAGATCACGCGGCAGTTTCTCTCCGCTACTGCACGGAAAAAGGAGTTGACAATCTCCTCGGAACTGCCGTAGCTGTAGTACTGGTAGCGCCACTGGATATAGTCCCACTCGTTGAACATGCGCACGGTGTTGTAGTTCATCTTTGTGATGATCTCGTTAAAGCCGGGCCAGGTCAGGTTTCCGCGCTGGTCGGCACACTCGGTGGCCAGGAGATGAACGTCGGCAAAGTATTCCTCCATCACTCGCAGGGCCATCTCGGGGGCATCATAGCCAGGCAAGCCGTCGTCACCGCCAAAGAAATACTGCGGATCCGGGTTTAAGGCACGGAAACTCTCCAGCACTGCCGTCAAGAATCGCTCCCCATTGAGGCCCTTGATGGTGGTGGTGCGCGGAAGTACGGTCATCCCGGCCTCCCGGAGCATCTCCACCGTCCCAGGCCAAAAGCCCAGAGGCAGCAGGCGCAGATTCCGTTCCCTGCTGGCAGGGATGTAAAGGCAGTACAGCCCGTCCTTCTGCGCCGCAGTGTATTCAAATTCGTCCAGACGAGCTGTCATATTGTTGATGATCCACTCCGCCGCACCGCTGTCGTAGCAAGCTACTATGACATCATAGTTTGAGCCGCTGGCCAGTACTGCCTTAACAATCTCCTCAGGGAGCGTTGCAGACCAGCCGGAGGTCTTACGCAGTTCCGCCAGATCCCAAACGTCCACAGGAACCGTAGGATCTTTACCCAGAGAGTCCAGCGTCGACTCAAACAGGGCTACCTTTTCAAGCCCCAGATCGTTCAGATAGTGCATCCACCAGCTGATATCATACTTCGACTGCTGGGAGAGATTCTGGAAGTCCTTATAGTCCACGATGATGTCATAGGTCATGTTCGCCTGCTCCGCCTGCATCCTCGGAACGAGCATCACACCCGCCACAAGCACCGCCGCCAACGCCAGTATCCACAGCCCCAGATGGGCCTTGATCCACTGCTTCATATGAGTACCTCTTTTCGCTAATGCGATGATATAGTTTGCCTAATGATGGATCTCCTTCGTAAAACTCTGGATATATCTATCTTTTTGCACTTATGGGCAGAATGATGCATCCACCGCAGTGGACGTTGCGTTTTGCATATGCACTCTCCCGATGGGGCCGCCGAAGGGAAGAGCCCGAATAAGGGCAGAGCGTTGATTTTAGATTACAAATCCGCCGTTGACGCCGAGGACCTGCCCGGTAATAAAACGCGCCTGATCGCCCAGCAGGAAACTCACAGCCTGCGCAATCTCGTCGGGGGTACCGATACGCCCCAGGGGCGTCTGAACAGCCAGCTCCAGTCTGTCGCTCGGGCTCAGATTTGCTATCATATCCGTATCGATCACGCCGGGGGCGACACAGTTGACGCGGATGCCAGAGGGGGCCAGTTCCTGGGCAAGGGCCTTGCTTAAGGCGATCACGGCTCCCTTGCTGGCGCTGTAGGCAGCCTCGCAGGAGGCGCCCACCTGGCCCCACATGGAGGAGAGGGCAACAATGCTGCCCCGCTGCTGCCGCACCATCGTCGGAATAGCGGCCCGCAGAACACGGAACATCCCCGTGACATTGACGTCAAAGACACGGCTCCACTGCTCGTCGGACATCGTCTGAAGCAGCCCATAGTGAGCCACACCGGCACAGAGAACCAGACCATCGATGCTGCCGGCGGCGGCGAGTGCCGCCTGCACTTGTGCCTCAATGGTGACATCGCAGGCAAGCGCTGTTGCTCCGGTCTGCTCTGCCAAGACTTTGGCCGCGCCTTCGGAGGCTCCGTAGCCGAAATAAACCTCATGTCCCTCGCCGCAGAGCTGCCGCACCACGGCAGCACCGATGCCCCGGGAGCCGCCGGTCACAAATATCCTCATCCCAGGATCCCCAGGTGCTCCAACAAAACCTTGGTGCCAATCAGAATGAGGATTGCGCCGCCGGCCAACTCGGCCCTTGACTTGTATTTCGTGCCGAACACGCTGCCAAGCTTGACGCCAACCATCGACAGGACAAGGGTAATCACACCAATAAAGGAAACCGCCGCAACAATATTGGTATCGGGCAAAAATGCAAAGTTTACGCCCACCGCCAGAGCATCAATACTGGTGGAGATAGCCATCAGCAGCATCGTTTTGAAGCCCAAGGAGGAGTTGCAGCACTCCTCTTCGCCTTTGATGGCCTCGCGGATCATATTGCCGCCGATAATGCAAAGCAGGATGAAGGCAATCCAGTGATCAAAATTCTCAACCAGGCTGGCAAAGTAGGAGCCGACAAAATAGCCAAGGAGCGGCATCAGCGCCTGGAAAGCGCCAAACCAGAGGCCGCAGATCAGGCAATCCCGAAAGCGGATCTTGCGCAAAGCCAATCCCTTGCAGACGGAGACAGCAAAAGCGTCCATGGACAGAGCGACTGCGGTCAAAAAAAGTTCAAAAATAGACATAAATAACTCCCAATTACGTTTTACGGTATGAAATGCTCAAAGATGATCATATTCCCCAGTTTCTCCAGCTGGCGCATATCTTCCTCACTGCGGACCGTCCAAGAAACTTCCTGCGCCCCCCAGACTCCCCGGCAGATGTTCAAACTGGTGGTTTTGCTACGGGTCGAGTGGTCATATGCGATAAAATCCGGGGTAGTGATAAAACCGGTGAGTAAATGGGTCAAGATGAAGCGCTGATAACCTGGATAAGGAACATCCTTGCCCATCCTGGCTGCCAGCTGACCGCGGCAGACCTTGGGGCGGTTTGCCTTCAGCCAGCGCAGTACACGGGGGTCGAAACTCTCGACGCAATATACGCCCCTGTACTGATCCAACAACTCGAAGGTTTTCTCGCACAGATGCGCGGCATTCCCGTCGACGGTCTTGAGCTCCACAATCAGCGGTGTGGTATTCTCAAAGAGCGCTAAAACCTCATGCAGCTGGGGAATTTGTTCCCCGGTTCCCTTCAGACGCAGGGCACGAAGTTCCTCCAGGGTGGATTTTTCGATCAGAAGCTCCTCGCCGCAGATGCGCTTGGTATTCCCGTCGTGAAAGACCACCAGCTTGTCATCGGCGGTCACATGCACGTCCAGCTCCGCTCCGTAGCCGTGCTCTACAGCAGCGCGAAAGGCAGCCAGGGAGTTTTCCGGCTTCTCGGCGTCGTGCAGCCCGCGATGGGCGTAGCGATACTGCTGCAAAAGGGGCAGCGCCGCGTTGCCTCTGCGGCAGCGCACGGCGAAAATCCATGCCAGCAGGATAACCAGCACCAAAAGAATAATCGTGGATGCGAGGTTCATTTTACATTTCCTCCCTTCCTGAGGATGTCCCCGTGGCGGACAAAGCACATGGTGACAAAGCTGGCCGCGACGAACAGCGCGCCATAGGGAAACAGCAGCACATAGCCCGCGTCCGGATTAGAGCTGCCCAGAAAGAGATAACCATACTCCAGCACCGCGCCGGAGGCAATCGGGGTGATGGTTTGCGCCGCCTGGGAGGCGGTGTAGTAGTAGCCGGTGTACTTGCCCGTGTTTTCCCCCCGGGAGAGCTCCACCACCATGGGATAGGAGTTGACGTTGATCAGCGCCCATCCCAAACCCGCCAGCACAAAGAAGAAAAAAATCATCGCCGAAAAGGTTTTGAAAAGCATACTGGAGCAAAAGGCAATCACCAGCAGCGCTACACCGATAAGGATGGTTTTGCGGCGGCCAATGCGGGCGGCCAAAAGCCCTGAGGGAATGTAAGAGACGATTGCAGCCGCCTGGGCGACCATTAGCGTGTAAGCATAGGAGCCGCCGGTCAGGCCCCAGTAGACATGGGCGTACTTGGAAAAACTGGTGGAAATAGCGTTGTAGCCCATAAACCACAAAAAGACCGAGGCGAGGATCAGGTACAAGCTGCGCCGGGTCTGCTTTGCCAGGGGTTTTGCATCCGTATCGGCAGGGGCTTCCTCTGGCTCCTCAGGTGGAAGCTCCGCCACCAGCTTGGGCTCATTGACGGTCTTGAGCAGAATCACCAGACTGACAAGCATCAGGGCGGCAGTGAAAAGATACAATGGCAGATAGTTGGGATTGTCGCCGGCAGGAACGAGGATGCCGATGGCGCCCAGACAGAGGATGCCGCCCACCGCACCCATCAGGTTGATGATGGCGTTGGCCTGGGAGCGCAGAGGTTTCGGGGTTACATCTGGCATCAGCGCCACGGCAGGACTGCGGAAAACACTCATGCTCAGCAGCGACAGCCCCAGTCCGAGCAAAAATAGAGGCAGCAGCTTTGCCTGCTGGGCAAAAGGCAGAATCATCATGCAGCATACGGCGCAGAGGGTGCCGCCCAGGATATAGGGCATACGGCGGCCCAGTTTGGTGTATGTTTTGTCAGACAGCGCACCAAAGAAGGGCAGCATGAACAGGGCCAGGATGTTGTCCGCTGCCATAATGACACCGGAGACCGCATCATTGAGGTCGAAAGTACCCTTGAGGATCAAGGGCACCACACCGTCATAGACCTGCCAAAAAGCGCAGATGATGAAGAAGGCAAGCCCCACGCAGATCGTGCGCTGGTAGTTCAGCTTCATTGTGATCCCTCCGTCAAAATATGATACAACTGCTGTACATCTTCAAGGATCCAGGTTGGC